>JALUTW010000263.1 GCA_027021685.1 Chromatiales bacterium
CCGCCGCCCCCGCCCCCGGCCCCACCTCCCGACGACCCCGACTGCCTCACCGCCGACCAGGCCGCGGCGGTCGCCGCCGTCGTGCGCGCCGCCACGGGGCCGCGCCGGCGGCCGGCGGTGCTGGTCGCCGACCGCGGCCGCGGCAAGTCCGCCGCCCTCGGCATCGCCTGCGCGCGCCTGATCGCCTCGGGGGCGGTCGGGCGCGTGGCCGTGACCGCGCCGCGGCCCGAGGCGGCGGCCGCGGTGCTCGCCCACGCCGCGCGGCTCCTGCCCGGCGCGCGCGCCTCGCGCACGGCGGTGCGCCTCGGCGAGCGCACGGTGCTCGCGTTCCTGCCCCCGGACCGCCTCGCCCGCGAGGGCACGGAGGCGCGCCTGGTGCTGGTGGACGAGGCCGCCGCCATTCCCGCCCCCCTGCTCGCGCGCCTGCTGGAGCGCCACGCGCGGCTCGCCTTCGCCACCACCGTGCACGGCTACGAGGGCACCGGCCGCGGCTTCGACCTGCGCTTCGGGCCGCTGCTCGAGGCCCGCAGCCGCGGCGTGCACCGCGTCCGCCTCGAGACCCCGGTGCGCTGGGCCCCGGGCGACCCCGTGGAGGCGCTTGTCTTCCGCGCCCTGCTGCTCGACGCCGAGCCCGCCCCCGCGGCGGCGGCGGCCGGAGCCCGCCCGGAGCGCTGCGCCGTGGCGCGCGAGGACCGCGAGGCGCTCGCCGCGGACGAGGCCCGGCTGCGGCAGGTCTTCGGCCTGCTGGTGCAGGCCCACTACCGCACCCGGCCCTTCGACCTGCGCTGCCTCCTCGACGGGCCCAACCTCGCGGTGTGGACCGCCGCCGCGGGCGGCACCGTCGTCGCCACGGCGCTGGTGGCGGACGAGGGCGGCTTCGACGAGGCGGCGGCGCGGCGCATCTGGGCCGGGGTGAGGCGGCCGCACGGGCACCTGGTGCCGGAGTCCCTCGCCGTGCACCTGGGCCTCGAGGCGGGGGCGCGGCTACGCTGCGCGCGCATCATGCGCATCGCCGTGCATCCGGCCGCGCGCCGGCGCGGCCTCGGCCTGCGGCTGGCCGAGGCCGTGGCCGCCGACGCCGCGGCCCGCGGCCTCGAGCTCGCCGGCACCGCCTTCGGCGCCACCCCCGAGCTCGTCACCTTCTGGCGCCGTGCGGGCTTCGTGCCGGTGCGCGTGGGCGTGCGCCGGGGGACGGCGAGCGGCGCGCACGCCGTGCTGATGCTGCGCCCGCTGGCGCCGGCGGGCGAGGTCCTGGCGCGCGAGGCCCGGGCGGCGTTCGTGCGCCGGCTCCCGGCGCAGCTCGCCGACCCCCTGCGGGGGCTGGAGCCGGCGCTGGCGGCGGCGCTCCTCGCCGACGGCCCCGCGGACTGGGAACGGGTGGCGGCGGCCGGGTGGGAGCAGCCCGCCGCCTTCGCCTTCGGCCACCGCGGCTACGAGGAATGCCTCGACGCCCTGCGCCCGCTCGCCGCGGCGGCGCTCGCCGACCCGGGGCTCGCGGGCGTCCTCGACGCGGGGGCGCGCACGCTCCTCGTCGCCAAGGTCCTCCAGGGCCGCCCGTGGGCCGAGGCCGCCGCCGCGGCGGGCCTGCCCGGCCGGGCGGCGGCGCAGGCGGCGCTCCGCGCCGCCCTGCGGCCGGTCCTCCTCGCCCGCGGCGGCGAGGCCGTCCGCCGCACCCTCGAGCGCCTGCGCGCCGCCGGCATCCCCCTCCCAGGCGACGTCAACGCCGCTGGCCCGCCGGCACCGTACCAGTGAACTGATTACTCAGTACGCCTCGCAAGAATACTCACTACAGTGAGCAAACAGAGAGGGCACCCTGCCCCCCGGCCCCCTGTCCAGTGCCCACCCGCTGGCTCGAGGCCTGAGATCCCCCGCACGGCGGGAACGGGGCGCCCCGGGCCGCCGGCCGGCGGACGGTGGCGGCGGGGGGGCGGCCCGGAACGGGGGGCGGCGATCGGTCCGGCGCCAGGTGCACTCGCGGCCCAGGCGCAAGGCGCGTGGCGCCCTGCGCGGGGCGAAGACGCGCCATCCCTCGCCGTCCCCGCGGGGCTCAAGAAGCTTGCCCACCATCCACGGGGACGGGCTGCCGGCAGGCAGCGGCAGCAAGCGGACCCGCAGCGGCGGCGTCACGGCGTGCGGGCGAGGGCGCGGCGCAGGGTGCGGTTGACGACCTCGGCCGCCGCGGCCATGCCGAAGACGGCCGTGACGAAGGCGGCCGAGCCGTAGCCCGCGC
>JALUTW010000264.1 GCA_027021685.1 Chromatiales bacterium
CACGGAAGTCTTACGTCTCCCCCGCGGACGAGGGCATAATGCGCCGGGAGGAAAACCGGGAGGTCTGCATGCAACAGTTCTGGGAAGCCCGCTACGCCGAGGACGGTTATGCCTACGGGACCGAGCCCAACGAGTTCCTGGTCTCGCAGGCCCACCGCCTGCGGCCGGGCATGCGGGCCCTGGCCGTGGGCGACGGTGAAGGGCGCAACGGGGTCTGGCTGACGCGGCAGGGGCTCGAGGTCCTGTCCGTGGACTACTCCGCCGAGGGCCTGGCCAAGGCCCGGCGCCTGGCTGCCCGGCACGGCGTGACCCTGCGCACCGAGCAGGCCGACCTCACCACCTGGGCATGGCCCAGGGACGCCTATGACCTGGTGGCCTGCATCTTCGTTCACTTTCCGCCGGCGGACCGCCCGCGCATGCACCGGGCCATGCTCCAGGCCCTGGCCCCCGGCGGCCTCGTCATCCTCACCGCCTATCACAAGGAGCAACTCGCCTACGGCACCGGGGGACCGCCGGTGGAGGAGATGCTCTACACCGAGGACATGCTGCGGGAGGACTTCGCCGCGGCCGAGCTGCTGCACCTGGAGCATGCCACGGTGGAACTGCACGAAGGGAAATATCATGACGGCATCTCCAGCGTGCTGCGCCTGGTGGCGCGGCGGCCCTGAGCCCCGGCTACCACGGCATGGGCGTGCCGTCGTAGCGCAGAAACCGCCCGGACTGGTCCGGAGTGAAGCCTTCCACCAGCCGGCGCATGCCGGCGACGCTCTCGGCCGTGGTGAGCGGGGCCTGAGCCCCGCCCATGCGGGTCCGTACCCAGCCCGGGTGCAGGAGCAGCACCCCCACCCCGCGCGGGGCCAGCTCCAGGGCCAGGCCCTTCATGGCCGCGTTGAGCGCCGCCTTGCTCGAACGATAGGCATAGTCGCGCGGCTGGGTGATGTCGGCGATGGACCCCATGTGAGAAGAGATGGCCACGATGAACCGCCGCTGCGAGCGGGCCACCATGGGCAGCAGCGCTTCGCTCACGCGCATGGGCCCCAGGGTGTTGACGGCCAGCGTCCTTTCCCAGGCCGCGTAGTCGATGCCGCCCACGGCGTCCCGGCCCCAGCGCTCCAGGTAGACGCCGGCGTTGTTGACCAGGACGTCGATGGCCTCGTCCGCCAGCGCCGCGGCCACCGCGGCGATCTGTTCCGGGTCGGTGACGTCGAGGCGGTGGACGGCGAGTTCAGGATACAGGCGCCGCAACCCGGCCAGGGCCTCCGCCGTTTCCGGATGGCGGCAGCTGGCGTGCACCCGCCAACCGGCCTCGGCAAACTGCCGGACCCATTCCAGGCCGAGCCCCCGGTTGGCGCCGGTGATGAAAACCGTGGACATGGATCGGCCTCTCCCATCGCCGCCAGCCTATCATGGCGCGAAGGCGGGCCCAGGTGAAGCGCCCGCGCCGGTTTTCCGCCGGGGTGGTGGTGGTGCGCCGCACGGCCCGGGGCTGCCGCTACCTGCTGCTGCGGGCATTCCGGTACTGGGATTTTCCCAAGGGCCAGGTGGAACCCGGGGAAACGCCGCTGGAAGCGGCACGCCGCGAGGTGGCCGAGGAGACAGGCATCACCCGCCTGGACTTCCGCTGGGGTGAGACCTGCGTGGACACCCCGCCCTATGCCGGCGGCAAGGTGGCGCGTTACTACCTGGCCCTGACCGACCAGGCGGAAGTGGTCCTGGGCATCAACCCCGAGCTGGGCCGGCCCGAGCACCACGAGTACCGCTGGGTGGACTACGCCGGAGCCCGGCGCCTGCTGGGTCCGCGCGTGCGGGCGGTGCTGGACTGGGCCCACCGCGTCAGCGGCTGCGACCGTGAAACGGATTCGGCGCCACCTTCCCCCGGCATCAAGACGTGATCCCCGTCACAGTTCACTTGCATTGACTAAGGGAAACCCTTACTCACCCCCGGGATCTCCCGGGGGTGACCCAGGGGTTTCCCCAATTGACATCCCGCCGGAGGTCTGGCACCTGTAGGGCATCTCCCCAGGAATGCAAGGAGACCGCCCATGGACGAGCACACCCTGGCCTTCCCCTCCGCCGACACCAGCCAGTTCCACTTCCGCCTCCAGGGCCTTCCCGACGACACCTTCTCGGTGCTGGGTTTCAAGAGCAAGGACCACGGCCTGTCGCGGGACTACACCTTCAAGGTCGAACTGGAGACCGAGCGGGAATGGACCCCCGGGG
>JALUTW010000265.1 GCA_027021685.1 Chromatiales bacterium
CGTCATCCGCCGCCTGGGCGCGGTGCCCAACCACTACCGCCTGGGCTACACCGCCAACGGCATGTCGGTGTGGGACGTGCCCGACGACCGGGTGGCGGAGCTGGGCCGCGCCGTGGGTGCGCTGGACTTCGTCAGCCACTGCTACGAGCGCCCGCGCCATCCGCCCCGCTGGCCCTACAACCTGTTCGCCATGATCCACGCCCGCAGCCGTGACGAGGTGGAGGACCGGGTGGCGCAGATCGCCACCCTGCTGGGCGCGGCCGACCGCGGCCACGCCGTGCTCTACAGCACCGCCATCCTGAAGAAGACCGGCCTGCGCATTGCGCCGCCGGCCGCGGGCGGCGGGCGCCGGGCTGCGGGGTAGGGCCATGTTCCGCCTCACCCGCTTCCTGCAGGACCTCGACCGCCCCGGACCGGATCCGGTGCCGCCGGCACCCCGCGGCCCGGTGGTGATCTGGAACCTGGTGCGGCGCTGCAACCTCACCTGCCGCCACTGCTATTCCATCTCCGCCGATCGCGACTTCCCGGGCGAGCTGGACACGCAGGAGGTGTACCGGGTGATGGACGACCTGCACGCCTTCGGCGTGCCGGTGCTCATCCTCTCCGGCGGCGAGCCGCTGCTGCGCCCCGACATCCTCGACGTCTCGCGGCGGGCCAAGGCCATGGGCTTCTACGTGGGCCTGTCCACCAACGGCACCCTCATCACCCGCGACAACATCGGTGAGCTGGCGGCGGTGGGCTACGACTACGTGGGCATCAGCCTCGACGGCATCGGCCCCACCCACGACCGCTTCCGCCGCCGCGCCGGCGCCTTCGACGAGGCCCTGCGCGGCCTGCGCCTGTGCCGCGACGCCGGCATCAAGGTGGGCATCCGCTTCACCCTCACCCGCGACAACGCCGGCGACCTGCCGGCGCTGCTGGAACTCATGGAGCGCGAGGACATCGACAAGTTCTATCTCTCCCACCTCAACTACGGCGGGCGCGGCAACCGCAACCGCAAGGACGACGTGGTCCACCGCATGACGCGCGAGGCCATGGACCTGCTGTTCGCCACCTGCTGGGACGGCATCCGGGCCGGGCGCACGCGAGAGTTCGTCACCGGCAACAACGACGCCGACGGGGTCTACCTGCTGCTGTGGGTGCGGCGCCGCTTCCCCCACCTGGCCACGCGCCTGCAGCGGCGGCTGGAACGATGGGGCGGCAACAGCTCCGGGGTCAACATCGCCAACATCGACAACGTGGGCGACGTGCATCCCGACACCTTCTGGTGGGACTACACCCTGGGCAACGTGCGCCGGCGGTCCTTCTCCGAGATCTGGCAGGACACCTCCGATCCCCTCATGGCGGGGCTCAAGCGCCGGCCGCGGCCGCTCAAGGGACGCTGCGCCGCCTGTGGCTACCGCACCATCTGTGGCGGCAACACCCGGGTGCGGGCGTGGCAGCTCACCGGCGACCCCTGGGCCGAGGATCCCGCCTGCTACCTGGACGACGACGAGCTGGGGATCGCCGCCGGCGGCCCGCGGCTGCAGGTCACGCCCTACAGCCGGCGGCGGGCCAGCGTCGTATATAAATAGGTATGATGCGCAGCCCCGGACCCGTTCCGGCGGTGCTGCTGGTGCTGGCGGCGTGGGCCGGGACGGCCGCCGCCGCGCCGGAGGAGGCCGCCGCCCTCTATGCCCGCCACTGCGCCGGCTGCCACGGCGCCGGGCGCCTGGGGGCCATGGGCCCGGCCCTGCTGCCGGAGAACCTGCGCCGGCTCAAGCGCGCCCGGGCGGCGGCGGTCATCGCCCGCGGCCGGCCCGCCACCCAGATGCCCGCCTTCGGCGGGCGGCTCACGGCGGCCGAGATCGACGCCCTGGTGGCGTACATCTACACGCCCCTGCCGCGACCACCGGTGTGGGGCGCGGAGCGAATCCGCGCCAGCCACCGCCTGCTGCGTCCGGGCCCCGATCCGTCCGGGCCGCCGGTGTTCGACGCCGACCCCCTCAACCTGTTCGTGGTGGTGGAGCTGGGTGACCACCACGTCACCGTGCTCGACGGCGACCGGCTGGTCCCCATCCACCGCTTTCCCACCCGCTTCGCCCTCCACGGCGGGCCCAAGTTCTCGCCCGACGGCCGCTTCGTCTACTTCGCCTCGCGCGACGGCTGGATCAGCCGCTTCGACCTGTACCGGCTGCAGACCACCGCCGAGATCCGCGCCGGTATCAACACCCGGAACCTGGCCGTCTCCGGCGACGGCCGCTACGTGATGGTGGCCAACACCCTGCCCCACACCCTGGTGCTGCTGCGGGCCGCCGACCTCGGCCTGCTGCGCGTGATCCCGGTGCGCGACGACGACGGCAACGGCTCGCGCGTGAGCGCCGTCTACACCGCACCGCCCCGCGAAAGCTTCATCGCTGCGCTCAAGGACATCCCCGAGATCTGGGAGATCCAGTACGCCGACCAGCCGCGCCCCGTCTACCGCGGCCTGGTCCACGACTACCGCCTGGGCGAGGGCCTGGCCGAGCCGGGGCCGTTCCCCATCCAGCGCATCCGCCTCGACGCCATCCTCGACGACTTCTTCTTCGACCAGGCCTACGACCACGTCATGGGTGCCGCCCGCGACGGCCGCGGCGGGCAGGTGGTCAACCTCAACGTGCGGCGCAAGGTGGCCGAGCTGGACCTCGACGGCCTGCCGCATCTCGGCTCGGGCATCACCTTCGACTACCGGGGCCGGCGGGTGCTGGCCACGCCCAACCTGCGCCGGGGCGAGGTGAGTGTCATCGACATGAAGACCTGGCGCACCATCAAGCGCATCAAGACCCTGGGGCCCGGTTTCTTCATGCGCAGCCACGAGAACACCCACTACGCCTGGGTGGACGTGTTCTTCGGCCCCCACCGCGACGCGGTCCACGTCATCGACAAGCGCACCCTGGAGATCGCGGAGACCCTGCGCCCGGCCCCGGGCAAGACCGCCGCCCATGTGGAGTTCGACCGCCATGGCCGCTACGCCCTGCTCAGCATCTGGGACCCGGACGGCGCGGTGGTGGTCTACGACGCCAATACCCTGAAGGAAATCAAGCGCCTGCCCATGAACAAGCCCTCGGGCAAGTACAACGTCTGGAACAAGATCCACCGCTCCGAGGGCACCTCCCACTGAACCCGGGACCTGCGGGGCGCCGGCAGAGGTCTTCCCGGCCCCGGGCGGCGCGGCGGGCGATATCCGGGCGGGGCCGGCTTCCACCCCCCGGCGGGCCCGGCCGGGCCCGGCCGGTGCCGTTTTCGGGCATCCCGCCCATATCCGGAAAAAACGTGGGAGTTACAAGCCCGATTTCCTGACTATACTGGAAGGGTGACCGGGTCGCGTGGTCCCCGAGACGGGATGCCCCCACCGCCCCGTCCGGGCCCGCGGCGGGCACCCATCGCCCCAACCAATTCACAACAATCAAGGGAGGACGGGCTGATGCTGACCTACAATCCCATTGCCGATGCACCGTCATACATCACCCCGCTGGTGATGCAGATCTACGTCGTGGTCATGGCGCTGCTGGTCATCGGCGGGACCATCCTCGACACCTTGCACAAGAAGAGCGCGAAATACTTCTTCCGGTACAAGAAGGAGTCGGACGCCATGGCCACGCGCCGGCTGGGCAGCGGGGAACGGCTCGCCATCGCCGTGGCCACGGCCGCGCACGACGTGCTCGCCTCCGGCGAGTTCTGCAATCCCAGGCGTCGCCTCGCCCACCTGCTCACCATGTACGGCTTCATCTTCTTCGTCGTCACCACCGTGATCCTGGTGTTCGCCTATCCCACCGCGGAGGCGGCCCCAGCCTGGGTCACCGCGCTGTGGCACATCGGCGCCCTCATGGTGTGCGTGGGCGGGTACTGGTTCTGGTTCACCATGCGCGTGGACGTGGCCGCCGAGGGCCACCCCTGGTACCGCGTGGTGCGGGCGGACCTGTTCGTGCTCTCGCTGCTGGCCACCACCACCTTCGCCCTGATCTGGTCCTTTCTCCAGTGGCGCGATGCAGGCCTGTGGGCGACGTTTTTCTTCTGGCTCTTCGTCGCCGCGGCCACGGTGCTGTTCGGGACCGTGTTCTGGTCCAAGTTCGCGCACATGTTCTACAAGCCGGCCGCCGCCTACCAGCGCCGCGTGGCCGAGGCCAACGGCGCCATGGACAGCCTGCCGCCGCCGGCCGACAAGCCGGCCCAGTTCGGCCTCGGCATCAACCGCGAGCTGCCGCGGCACTACTGAGCGCGGCCGCACCGGCCGTAGCCGGAATCCTGATATCAAGAAGGAGGAGGAGCCATGCCGACGTTCGTCTACATGACCCGCTGCGACGGCTGCGGGCACTGCGTGGACATCTGTCCCTCGGACATCATGCACATCGACCCCACCTACCGGCGGGCACTCAACATCGAGCCCAACATGTGCTGGGAATGCTATTCCTGCGTCAAGGCCTGCCCGCAGAACGCCATCGACTGCCGCGGCTACGCCGACTTCGCCCCCCTGGGGCACAGCGTGCGCGTGCGCCGGGAGGAGGAGAAGGGCACCATCTCGTGGAAGATCCGCTTCCGCGACGGGCGCGAGAAGACCTTCGTCTCGCCCATCACCACCAAGCCCTGGGGGCAGGCCATCGAGCGCCTGGCCGACCTGCCGCCGCCCAGCGAGGAGGAGGTCAACTCCCAGCAGCTCTGCTTCGAGCCCGAGGCGCTCAAGATCGAGGGCGGGCTGCCCACCATCTCCAAGGACAAGTTCAAGCAGGGGGTGTACTACTGATGCGCTACAAGACCGTTTACGAAGATTGCGACATCCTGGTCGTCGGCGGCGGCATGGGCGGCTGTGGCGCCGCGTTCGAGGCGCGCCACTGGGGCCGCGACCTGCGCATCGTGGTCGCCGAGAAGGCCAACATCGACCGCAGCGGCGCGGTGGCCCAGGGCCTGTACGCCATCAACTGCTACATGGGCATGCGCTGGGGCGAGAACCAGCCCGAGGACCACGTGCGCTACGCGCGCAACGACCTCATGGGCATGGTGCGCGAGGACCTGGCCTACGACATGGCCCGCCACGTGGACTCGGCGGTGCACAAGTTCGAGGAGTGGGGCCTGCCCATCATGCGCGACCCCGAGACCGGCCGCTACCAGCGCGAGGGCAAGTGGCAGATCATGATCCACGGCGAGAGCTACAAGCCCATCGTGGCCGAGGCCGCGCGCAAGTCGGCGGACAAGATCTACAACCGGATCATGGTCACCCACCTGCTCATGGACGAAAACCACCCCAACCGCATCGGCGGGGCCATCGGCTTCAACGTCCGCACCGGCGACCTGCACGTGTTCCGGGCCAAGGCCGTGATCGTCGGCGCCGGCGGCGCCTCCCACATCTTCAAGCCGCGCTCGGTGGGCGAGGGCATGGGCCGCACCTGGTACGCGCCCTGGAGCAGCGCTTCGGCCTACGCCCTGCCCATCATGGCCGGCGCCAAGATGACGCAGATGGAAAACCGCATCGTGCTGTGCCGGTTCAAGGACGGCTACGGCCCGGTGGGGGCGTACTTCCTGCACCTCAAGACCTACACCCAGAATGCCTACGGCGAGGAATACGAGTCCAAGTGGTACGAGCACACCAAGGAGATGGTGGGCGAGTACATCGATCACCACCCCACGCCCACCTGCCTGCGCAACCATGCCTTCCTCATGGAGGTGGCGGCCGGGCGCGGGCCCATTCACATGGTCACCACCGAGGCCTTCCAGGACCCGCACAAGGAGACCGTGGGCTGGGAGAACTTCCTCGGCATGACCGTGGGCCAGGCCGTGGTGTGGGCGTCGCAGGACATCGACCCCAAGTACATCAACCCCGAGCTCACCACCTCCGAGCCCTACGTCATGGGCTCCCATGCCACTTGCTCCGGGGCCTGGGCCAGCGGACCCGAGGACATCTCGCCGGACGAGTACTTCTGGGGCTACAACCGCATGATGACGGTGGAGGGCCTGTTCGGCGCCGGCGACGCCCTGGGCGGCACCGCCCACGCCTTCTCCTCCGGCTCCTTCACCGAGGGCCGGCTGGCGGCCAAGGCCGCGGTCAAGTTCGTGCGCGACCACGCCAGGGACCCGGTCAAGGTCTCCGACGAGCAGATCGAGCGCCGGCGCAGGGAGATCTACAAGCCGCTGGAGCACTACGAGATCTACCGCAACGAGATCGTGGCCGGCACCGTCTCGCCGCACTACATCCTGCCCATCCACGGCCTGCAGCGGCTGGAGAAGATCATGGACGAGTACGTGGGCGGGATCAGCGTCAACTACATGACCAACGAGCCGCTGCTCAAGATGGGGCTGGAGAAGCTGCGCATCCTGCAGGAGGATCTCGAAAAGGTGGGCGCCGAGGACCTGCACCAGCTCCAGCGGGCCTGGGAGCTCAAGCACCGCGTCATCGCCTCCGAGTGCGTGACCCAGCACACGCTGTTCCGCCAGGAGACGCGCTGGCCGGGCTACTACTACCGCGGCGACTACATGAAGCTGGACGACGAGAACTGGCATGTGCTCACCGTCTCCCGCCGCGATCCCGAGTCCGGCGAATGGACGCTGGAGAAGGCCCCTGTCTACCACCTCATCGACTGAGGCGGCAGGCATGACCGGCAGCGGTGCCCCGGTCCGGGCCGGTCCGGCCGCGGAGGGTGGTGAAGACCCGCGCTGGCGGCGGGAGTGGGAGGCCGTGGAGGCGCTCCTGGCCCGCGGGCGCGAGTGCGGCGACACCGCCGCCGTGGCCGAGGCCGTGCGGCGCTGCGAGAGCAGGCTCCTCCCCCTGGTGGATGCCAATGCCGATCCCGTCCGCTGGGCGCAGGCGCAGCAGCTCCTGGGCCATGCCCTGACCCTGCAGGGCCAGCGGCAGGTGGGCACGCATGCCCTGGAGCGGGCCGTCACCGAGCTGGAGCGCGCGCTGCAACCCCTCCATCGCGACGCCGCCCCCCTGGACTGGGCCGCCACCCAGCACGCCCTGGGCCGCGCCCTGGCCCTGCTCGCGCGGCGCCGGGCCGATACCGACAGCCTGGAACAGGCGGTGGCGGCCTTCCGCGCCGCGCTCGAGGTGCGCACCTTCGAGGCGACCCCCGATGACTGGGCCCTGACCCAGAACGACCTGGGCACCGCGCTGCTCACCCTGGGCCGGCACCGGGACGACAAGACCCTGCTCAAGCAGGCCGCGGACGCCTACCGTGCCGCGCTGCGGGTCTGGACCCGCGAGCGCGTGCCGCTGGACTGGGCCGCCACCATGGACAACCTGGGCACCGCCCTGCGCCTGCTGGGCGAGCGGCGCAAGGGGCCGCGCACCCTGGAGCAGGCCGTCGCCGCCTACCGCAGCGCGTTGTCGGAGCGCACCCGCGAGCGCAGTCCCGAGGCCTGGGCCCTGACCCAGAACAACCTGGGCGCGGCCCTGCACAGGCTGGGCGAACGGGTGTCAGACCCCGGCCACCTGGAAGCCGCCATCGAGGCCTACGGGATGGCGCTCGAGGTCTGGACCCGCGAGCGCGACGCCATGACCTGGGCCATGACCGAGGCCAACCGGTGCGCCGCGTGCAAGGCCCTGGCCGAAGTCACCGGCGACCCCGGGCCCGCGCGCGCGGCGCTGGCCGGCTACCGCGCGGTGGCCCAGGTCTTCCGCGACGCCAGCCACCCCCAGTACTACGAGCTGGCCGTGGAACAGATCGCCCTCACCGCCAAGCTGGAACAGCGCCTGCGCGAGGCAGCCTCACCCGCCGGCTGATTCATGCGCCCGCTTCACGGGCTGTTCACCGATGCCTGCCGGGGCTAGAATGGGGAGTGCACAGCCCCGCACCCTTTGCAGCGGGCTGTCTGGAATCCGCCTTGCGCCATGAAGGGGAGGGCGGCTCAATATGAAGAGACCGCACGAAAACCACCGGGGCGAAGACATCCTGGACATCCTTCAGGACGGTCTGAACCGCCACGCCCGGGAGGGGGCCATCACCAACGTCTCCGGGCTGGACGGGTATCTGGCCGCGGTGGTCTGCGCGCCCGGGGTCCTGCTGCCCTCGCAGTGGATGCCGGCCCTCTGGGGTGGCGACGAACATGCGCCGGAATGGGACACCATGGAGGAGGCACACAAATTCCTCGGCGCGCTCCTGACCATGGCCAACGACGTCGGCCGGCTGCTGGCGGAGGGCCGGTTCGAACCTATCCTGCTCGGTGACCCGGAACGGGAAGGACACACGGTGGCCCATGACTGGTGCCTGGGATTCCTGGAGGGCGTGAAATGCTGGCCGCCACTGTCCGGCCGCGATCAGCAGGTGCTGGAAGAGGCACTGGCGCTTCCGGCCGTCTTTGTCACGGAGGAAGGCACCGGTGCCCTCGACAAGATTGGTGAGGCAGAAGTGGCCGCCCTGGTGGACGCGATCCCCGCCGTCGTGCACCAGCTCTACGACCACTTCCGCTTCCACGTGCCACCGGCCTCCGTCCCTGCCCGGGCCGGGCGCAAGGTGGGGCGCAACGATCCCTGCCCCTGCGGGAGCGGAAAGAAATTCAAGCACTGTTGCCTGCACCGTGCCCCTGACCATGTCGGCCGCTAAACGCATTTCGCCATGAACGACAACTCGCCCGACGCTTCCTGTCCCTGCGGCAGCGGCCGGCCGGCCCGGGGATGCTGCCGCTTTCCCCTTGGCCAGCCCGCCGACCCTGATGTCCCTGCCGAGGTCCGGCAGGCCCTCGCCCGGCAGGAGTTCGAAGACCTTGCCCACGTGCAGCGCTTTCTCGACGATTTCATGGCCCGGTACAACCGGCAGCCACGGGAAGAGTTCCACGGCCTCTCGCCGGAACAGGTACGCCGTTTGATCTATTTTCCCTTCGAGTCACCGGAACTGGTGCAGATTACAGAAATGGCCCCGGCGCCGGAACAGGTGCCCATGCTCCGGATCTTTCAAGTGCTGGTGGAGGCGGTGGGCGACCAGGGCCTCAAGCACACCGCCAGGGGCAACCTGCCGCGCAAGGTCTGCCGCGAGATGGCCTTGGCCCGCCTGGGCGAGGCGGGATACCGCGAGGCCACCCGCTTCGGCGGCATCAACACCGAGCTGGACTACGACGAGGGACACGCCACCCGCGTGCTGGCCGAGCTGGCCGGACTGGTGCGCAAGTACCGCGGCCGGTTCGTGCTCACCAGGAAATGCCGCGGGCTGCTGGAGCGGGGAGGCGCCGCCGCGGCCTGGCCGCTGCTGTTCGAGACCTACGTGCGGAAGTTCAACTGGGCCTACCGCGACGGTTACCCCGACCTGCCGTTCATCCAGCAGGCCTGGGCCTTCTCCCTCTACCTGCTGGTGCGCCACGGCACGGCCTGGCGCCTGGACGAGTTCTACTCGGGTCACTTCCTGCGCGCGTTTCCGGCGTTGCTGAAGGAGGTGCGCGACGAACCCTACCGGAGCGCCGAGGATACAGTGCGCCGGTGCTACGCCACGCGCACCCTGGCCCGTTTCGCCTGTTTCCTGGGCCTGGCCGAGAGCGAGCGGGTGGAGACCGGCGGCATCCTCGGGGCCCGCCGCGTCCGTGCCCTGCCGCTGCTGCACGAGCTTGTCCGTTTCAATGTCACCGCGCCGCTCCACGAGCCGCCGGCCACCGTCATGTGACACCCGCGGCCCAAACGGCTGAACTCTTGGGGCAACCTTCACCTCAGGAATGGAGAGGGGTGGCTGCAACCCCCTGGGGCGCCGGCGATTTTCACCCCGGCGGCCCTCCGTGGCCAAGATGCCGGTATTGCCTTCCCGTGCAGCCATGCTTGTCGGCTCCCACCGAAAATCGTCCGGCGCGCGGCCGTGGGGAATTTTGAGATAGGTTCTAACTAACGGGCACCCTAATTCAAGAACCCTTGAACAAGGCAGACCGGGACGCAGCCGTGTGGCGCGGATTGAGGGGGACATGCGAGTAGTCGCTTACTCCACCACGGTGAGCCCCTTCTCCTCGCACCACTCCCGCAGGGCCCGCCGGGTCTGCTCCTCGTCGAAGGCGTACCAGCGTTTGAGCAGCCCACGGCGGTCAAGCAGATCCCTGAACCGCCGGTAGGCGCCCTCGCGGCGGAAGAAGGCATACACCGC
>JALUTW010000266.1 GCA_027021685.1 Chromatiales bacterium
CCACCGCCAGGGACAGCAGGCTGTAGGCCAGCACCGAGACCAGGATGTGCGCCTCCAGCCCCGGCGGCAGGCCCGCTGGCAGATAGTGGTGCTGGTCGCTGGCCAGGCGCAGGCCCAGGGCCAGGGCCGCCAGCGGCAGGACCAGGATGGCCAGGTTCTCCAGCGGCTGGCGCAGCGCCGCCACGAGCAGCATGAGTGCCACCAGCCAGCTCACCGCCGAGAGCATGGTGAAGAAGCTGAGGTCGAGGCCGGTTTCCCCGCGCAGGCCGTAGAACAGCACCACACCGTGCAGGGCCACTGCCACCAGGCCGGCGGCGAGCAGCGCGGTGCGGCGGGACAGCGCGGCCGGCGCCCGCCGGTTGAGGCGCGCCAACAGCAGCAAGGCCACGGCCAGGTACAGCACCATGGCGGCGGCACCGGCTATGACCATGGGCAACTCGTTGTCTGCGCTGGGGACATGGAGGCAGCAATCATCGCACGAGCACCGGCGGCGGGCCAGCGGGGGCGGGAGCGACTTGTGACTTTCGTATCATTCTGATTTACTTGGAAATGGCATTATAACGAAGCTTTGGTGACAGTGCGCAGAGGACAACACCTGGCCGCAGGTCGCCAGCGGACCGGCCGCTCGCGGAGCCCCCGGTACCCGGGCGGGCGAGGCCGGACGGACGGTTCATCGGGATGAAACTCAAGGTTCTGGGATGCAGCGGCGGCGTCGGCGTTGACCTGCGCACCACCACCCTGTTGCTGGACGACGACATCCTCATCGACGCCGGGACCGGCGTGGGGGACCTGTCCATCGACGAGATGGCGCGCCTGCGCCACATCTTCATCACCCACTCGCACCTGGATCACATCGCCAGCATCCCCCTGCTGGTGGACACCATTTTCGATCACATCGTCGAGCCCATCGTCATCCACGGCCAGCAGGTGACGCTGGACGCCCTGCGCAACCACGTGTTCAACAATGTCATCTGGCCCGATTTCGCGCGCCTGCCCAATCCGCGCCAGCCGGTGCTGCGCTACGAGCCCATGGCCCCGGGCGAGGTGTTCACCGACGGCGGCCGCGCCATCCACATGGTGGAGGTCAACCACATCGTGCCCGGGGTGGGCTACGTGGCCGAAAGCGGCTCGGGCGTGATGGCCTTCTCCGGCGACACCACCAGCAACGAAGGGTTCTGGGACCACCTCAACACCCTGCCGCGGCTGGACCTGCTGGTGGTGGAGTGCGCCTTCGCCAACAAGGACGCGGAACTGGCCCGCCGCGCCGGCCACTACTGTCCCGCCACCCTGGCCACGGACCTCGCCCGCCTGCGCCACCGGCCCGATATCTACATCAGCCACAACAAGCCCGGCGACGAGGACCTCATCTTCGGCGAGTGCACCGCGGCGGTGAACGGCCACAGCATACATCCCCTGCGCGGGGGCATGGAATTCCGGCTATAATGGCCGCACATTCCGTGGCGGGGCATCGCGTCCCCGCCGCCGGTTCACCATCTCCGGAGTCACCATGTTCGACGGCCTGACACGCCGGCTGGGCGACACCGTGCGCAAGCTGCGCGGGGTGGGCCGCCTCACCGACGACAACATCAGGGACACCCTGCGTGAGGTGCGCATGGCCCTGCTCGAGGCCGACGTGGCGGTGCCCGTGGTCAAGGACTTCATCGACCACGTCCGCAGCCGGGCCCTGGGCGAGGAGGTCCACCGCAGCCTGACCCCGGGGCAGGCCTTCATCAAGATCGTCCACGAGGAGCTGGTGCACCTCATGGGTGAGGCCAACGACGCCCTGCGGCTCAACACCGCCCCCCCGGCGGTGGTGCTCATGGCCGGGCTCCAGGGCTCGGGCAAGACCACCACCGCGGCCAAGCTGGCGCGCTACCTGAAGGAGCGTGAGCGCAGGTCGGTGATGCTGGTCTCGGCCGACGTCTACCGGCCCGCCGCCATCGACCAGCTTGCCACCCTCGCCCGCCAGGTGGGGGCGGACTTCATCCCCTCGGACGCCGGCGAGCAGCCCGCCGCCATCGCCGCCCGCGCCCTGAAGGAGGCCCGCGTGCGCCACGCCGACGTGCTCATCGTGGACACCGCCGGGCGCCTGCACATCGACCAGGAGATGATGGACGAGATCCGGGACCTGCACCGGGTGCTGGCGCCGGCCGAGACCCTGTTCGTGGTGGACGCCATGACCGGCCAGGACGCGGCCAACACCGCGCGGGCCTTCGGCGAGGCCCTGCCGCTCACCGGGGTGGTGCTCACCAAGGCCGACGGTGACGCCCGCGGCGGCGCCGCCCTGTCGGTGCGCCAGGTCACGGGGGCGCCCGTCAAGTTCCTGGGCACGGGCGAGAAGACCGATGCCCTGGAGCCCTTCCACCCCGACCGCATCGCCTCGCGCATCCTGGGCATGGGCGACGTGCTGTCCCTGGTGGAGGAGGTCACGCGCAAGGTGGACACGGCCGAGGCCGAGGCACTGGCGCGCAAGCTGAAGAAGGGCAAGGGGTTCGATCTGGAGGACTTCCGCGCCCAGCTCCGGCAGATGCAGAACATGGGCGGGCTGGCCGCCCTGCTGGACAAGCTGCCGGGGGCCGGGGTGCTGCCGCCGGGGGCCGCGGCCCGGGTGGACGACGGCCAGCTCCGGCGGCTGGAGGCCATCATCAACTCCATGACCCCGCAGGAACGGCGCCGGCCGGACATCATCAAGGGCTCGCGCAAGCGGCGCATCGCCGCCGGCTCCGGGACCCAGGTCCAGGACGTCAACCGCCTGCTCAAGCAGTTCACCCAGATGCAGAAGATGATGAAGAAGATGGGCAAGGGCGGCATGAAGAACATGCTCCGCGGCCTGGGCGGGCGCCTGCCCCCGGGGCTCGGCTGAGGCCGGGGCTTCACAGCGGGGCGGATTGGGGTAGAATAGCGCGTTTTCCGGGCCCGGGCGGTTCCGGGTCCAGGCGACGGTTTCAGGAACACAGGCAGGATATGGTCACCATTCGACTAGCACGCGGCGGCGCCAAGAAGCGCCCCTTCTACCACATCGTGGTCACCGACAGCCGCAACAAGCGCGACGGCCGCTACATCGAGCGCGTGGGCTTCTTCAATCCCATCGCCAGCGGCAACGACCCCCGGCTCAGCATCCAGCGCGAGCGGGTGGACTACTGGCTGTCCCAGGGCGCCCGCACCAGCGAGCGCGTGGCCAAGCTGCTCAAGGAAGCGGCCGGCTGAACCCTCCATGGCCCGCCGCCGCGAGCCCGAGGGCCTCGTGGAGCTGGGCCGCATCACCGGTGTCTGGGGCGTGCGCGGCTGGGTCCGCGTCCAGTCCCACACCGAGCCCCGCACCAACATCCTCGGCTACCGGCCCTGGCATCTGTGCCGCGACGGCCACTGCCGCCCGGTGGAGCTGGCCGGCGGCCGGGCCCAGGGCAAGGGCATCGTCGCCCACCTGGCGGGGGTGGACGACCGCGACGCGGCCGCCGCCCTCGTGGGGGCCACCGTCTGCGTGCCCCGCTCGGCCCTGCCCGAACCGGCCCCGGGCGAGTACTACTGGACCGACCTCGAGGACCTGGACGTGGTCAACCGTGCCGGGGTGCGCCTGGGGCGGGTGGTGCGGGTCATGGCCACCGGCGCCAACGATGTCCTGGTGGTGGCGGACGGGACCACCGAGCGGCTCATTCCCTTCGTCCAGGGCCGGGTGATCCGGGCCGTGGACCTGGAGGCCGGTCGCATCGTCGTGGACTGGGAGCCGGACTGGTAAGATGGCCGGGACCGGGCCGGCGGCCGGCCCCGGCAGGGACTGGGGACTGGCGGCTGGCCGCTGGGACGAAACCCGGTACCCAGCACCCAGAACCCAGCACCCCCAATGCACTTTCAGATCGTCACGCTGTTTCCGGAGATGTTCGCCGCGGTGACCGATTACGGGGTCACCGGGCGCGCGGTGCGCGGGGGCCTGGCCCGGGTGGCGTGCACCAACCCCCGCGACTTCACCGAGGACGCCCACCGCACCGTGGACGACCGTCCCTACGGCGGCGGGCCCGGCATGGTGATGATGGCCGAGCCCCTGGCCCGGGCCCTGGCCGCGGCCCGGGCCGCGGCACCGGCGGGCGCCCCCGTGATCTACCTGAGCCCCCAGGGCCGGCGCCTGGACCAGGCCGGCCTGGCGGAGCTGTCGCGCCATCCCGGCCTCGTCCTGCTGTGCGGGCGCTACGAGGGGGTGGACGAGCGCCTGCTGGAGGCCGAGGTGGACCAGGAGTGGTCCATCGGCGACTACGTGCTCTCCGGCGGCGAGCTGGCGGCCATGGTGCTGGTGGACGGTCTCATCCGCCTCATCCCCGGGGCCCTGGGGCACGAGGACTCGGCCGCCGGCGACTCCTTCGCCGCGGGCCTGCTGGACTGTCCCCACTACACCCGGCCCGAGGTCTGGCGCGGGCGCCGCGTGCCGGAGGTGCTGCTGTCCGGCGACCACGCCGCCATCGCCCGCTGGCGCCTGCAGCAGGCCCTGGGCCGCACCTGGCTGCGCCGGCCCGAGCTGCTGGCGGCGCTGGAGCTCACCCCGGAGCAGGAAGCGCTGCTGGAAGAATTCATCCGCGAGCATGAAAACAGCTGAATTTCCCGCTATAATGCGCGCCCCCGATGGAGGTCATCCAGCCATGAGCAACATCATCGATCAACTGGAAGCGGAACAGCTGAAGAAGGACGTGCCGGAGTTCGGCCCCGGCGACACCGTCGTGGTGCAGGTCAAGGTGAAGGAGGGCAACCGCGAGCGCCTGCAGGCCTTCGAGGGCGTGGTCATCGCCAAGCGCAACCGCGGCCTCAACTCGTCCTTCACCGTGCGCAAGATCTCCCACGGCGAGGGCGTGGAGCGCGTGTTCCAGACCCACAGCCCCCTTATCGCCTCCATCCAGGTGAAGCGCCGCGGCGACGTGCGCCGGGCCAAGCTGTACTACCTGCGCGGCCGCCAGGGCAAGGCCGCCCGCATCAAGGAAAAGCTCTGACCGGCAGGCCCGGGTGGCCCTTGCGCCGCGCGGGTCCATGGGGTCTGATACGGCGGGTGGCGCCAGGGGCGCCGCCCGCTTTTCGATCATGACGCCCGCATACCGCACAGCCCTGCTGCTCCTGTGCCTGCTCCCGGCCGCGGCCGGTGCCGACCTGGCCGAGGTGCGCGCCCTGGCCGCCGCCGGCACCCCGGGCCTGGCCCTGCGGGTGCTGGAGCGCGACCAGCCCGCCGCCGCCGCCGACGCCGAAGCCTGGATGGAATGGGAGCGGGAGCGGGCGGCCATCCTCGCCGCCGCCGATCGCTGGGCCGACCTCGCCGCCCGCCTGGAGCACCTGCCCGGGGGATTGCCGCCGGCGTTCGTGCGCTGGGCCCGCACCCGCCGCGCCGAGGCCCTGGTGAAGCAGGGGCGCGGCGAGGCCGCCCGCGCCGTGCTGCGCCGGCTCCTCTGGGGCGGGGCACCGGAGGCCGGGGACGGGACCGCCCTGCGGGGCTGGCGTCGGCTGGTGATCGAAAGCTACCTGGCCGAGGGCCGCATGGAGGACGCCCGCACGGCCATGGTCCGGTTCCGCCTGGACTATGGCGAGGGCGAGCTGGCCGACGTGCTGCTGCGGGCCCGCATCCTGCTCATGGGAGGGCGCGCCGCGGAGGCCGCACGCCTGCTGGCGCCCCGGGCCAAGGTTCCCGAGGCGGGCATGCTCCACCTGCTGGCCCAGCTCCGCTCGGGCCAGCGTCCCGCGAAGCGGGTGCTGCAGGCGGCCCTGCGGCAGATGCGGGGCAAGTGGGCGAAAAAAGGCCTGCTCACCGGGCTGTGGGCGGTGGCGGCGGAGGCCGCCCTGGAGGCCGGCGACCGCGCCACCGCCGCCCGGGCCCTGGAACAGGTGCTGGTACATGCCCGCGCCCACCCTCTCCCCGCGGGCCTGTTCGCCTTCAATGCCGATTCCCTGTGGAACGCCTACCTGGACTATGCCCGTCACCTGGGCAACCGGGCGCAGTACCTCATCGGTGACGATGCCGTGTGGCTGAAGGCGGCGGCGGAGGCGGCGGAGCGCACGCCGGTGCGGGCCCGCTCCCTCTACGCCATGGTGATCCGCCGGGGCCAGGACTCGGAGGCCCGCGAGCAGGCGGCGGCGGGCTTCCTCGCCACCCTCGACAAGGAGCGCGGCGAGCGCCGCCTCCTGTGGCCCCTGTTCATGGAGAGCCGGCACTACCCGTCGCCCGGGCAGGTGCCGCTGGCGGTGCGCCACGCCCTGGTGGACGACGCCCTGGCCCGCTCCCGCATCGAGCAGGCCTCGCGCATCATGGCCACCACCCGCGAGCCGCCGCCCGGCGCCGACCGCTTCATGTGGCACCTGCGCCGGGCCCGGATCCTGGTCATGGGGGGCCAGCCCGGGGCCGGGGCCCAGGCGCTGGCGGCCCTGCTGGACGAGGCCGGCGAGCGCCCGCGGGAGGCGCTGGACAAGCTCATGCAGGTGGTGTTCGACCTCCAGGCGGTGGGGGCGCACGAGGAGGCCGTGGCGGTGCTGGAGAAGGTCCTGGCCCGGACCGGCGACGAGGCACTCAAGCGCGAGGTTTACTACTGGATGGCCGATTCCCGCCGCGCCCAGGGCCGCTTCGACGAGGCCGCCCGCCTGTACCTGCGCTCGGCCATGCTGCCGGATCCCAGGGCCGCCGACCCCTGGGGCCAGACCGCGCGCTACCAGGCCGCCGGCGCCCTGGCCCGGGCCGGCCTGGTGGAGGACGCCCGCACCCTGCTCAAGGCCCTGCTGCGCAGCACCGAGGACCCGGCCCGCCGGGCGGTGCTGCGCCGGGACCTCCAGCGGCTGCTCCTGGTGCGGGAGCGGCCGGAGGCGCCTGCGGCCCCCGCGCCATCCCCGCCGGAGGCACGGGCGGGGGGGCCATGAGCCGGCGCGCGCAGGCGGTCATCGACACCCCGCTGGGGCGGCTGCGGCTGGCGGCCGAGGACGGCGCCCTGGTGGCGGTGGATTTCACCCGCGCCGCACCGGTGCCGCCACGGGACGCCGTCACCCGCGAGGCGGCGCGGCAGATCCGGGAGTATTTCGCCGGCCGCCGGCGGCAATTCGCCCTGCCCCTGGCCCCGGCGGGGACCGCGTTCCAGCGCCGGGTCTGGCGCGCGCTGGCGGCCATTCCCTTCGGCCGCACTCTCACCTACGGCGAGCTGGCGCGGCGCCTCGGCACCTCGCCCCGCGCCGTGGGCGGCGCCTGCCGCGCCAATCCCCTGCCGCTGGTGGTGCCCTGCCACCGGGTGGTGGCGGTCTCCGGTCCCGGCGGCTATGCCGGACACACCCGCGGCCCGGTGGCCGCACGCAAGCGGGCCCTGCTGCGCCACGAGGGGGCCACTCCGTGAGCGGCGGTGGAGATACCGCACTCATCGAGGCCTGGCTCGACGGCCTGTGGGCCGAGCGCGGCCTGGCGCGCAACACCCTGGCCGCCTACGGCGCCGACCTGCGCGGGTTCGCCCGGTGGCTGCGGGACCGCGGTCTGGACCTGGGACGGGCCGGCACGGCCCAGGTCCAGGACTACCTTGCCGAGCGCGCCCGCACCCGGGCCAGCCCGCGCTCCAGCGCGCGGCTCCTGTCCAGCCTGCGCAGCTTCTACCGCTTCCACCTGCGCAACGGCACCCTGGGCGCCGATCCCACCGCCCTCATCCAGGCGCCGCGCCTGGGCCGCCCCCTGCCCAAGACCCTGTCCGAGTCCGAGGTGGAGGCCCTGCTGGGCGCGCCGGACACGGACACCCCGCTGGGCCTGCGCGACCGCACCATGCTGGAGGTGCTCTACGCCACCGGCATGCGGGTGAGCGAACTCACCGGCCTGCGCATGAGCCAGCTCAACCTGCGCCAGGGATGGGTGCGCATCACCGGCAAGGGGAACAAGGAGCGCCTCATCCCCCTGGGGGAGGAGGCCGGCCACTGGCTGGAGCGCTTCCTGCGCCGGGCGCGCGGCACCATCCTCGCGGCGCGGCCCTGCGAGCACGTCTTTCCCACCGCCCGCGGCGGTCCCATGACCCGCCAGGGGTTCTGGAAGATCATCAAGCGCCATGCCGCCGCGGCCGGCATCCGCCAGCCCATCTCCCCCCACACCCTGCGCCACGCCTTCGCCACCCACCTGCTCAACCACGGCGCCGACCTGCGCGCGGTGCAGATGCTGCTGGGCCACGCCGACCTGTCCACCACCCAGATCTACACCCACGTGGCCCGCGCCCGCCTGCAGGCCCTGCACGCCCGCCATCATCCACGGGGGTGAGAACTGCGGCACGGCGGCTTGCTGCACTTGCGTGGAATTGCCTTGTACCTCAGTCGGTTGCTGGGCACCCGAAGCTTGCCCCGATCTCCCCCGGCACCTTGCCGAATCGTTCCGGTGGCGTCGGGCACGGACCGCCGCTAAATGTTTCCATTCCCTGCCCGATACATTGGGCGAGTGTGGCGTGACCGTGGGGTCACGACCTTCCTGCAGCCGTCAGATTCCCGTCCCGATACCCGACGGACGACAGGACCCGCCTGCTGCGGCAGGGTGGCGGATCCCGTGCCGAGTCGCGCGCGAGGCAGGCAAGAAGGTCCATCCGCGGATGAACGTGAACCAGTCAACATCGGGACGGGAGACGACATGAATCTGAAGCAATTCAGGGATTGGCGCATCGCCACCAGGCTGTACGCCGTCATCGGGCTGTTGCTGGCCATGATGCTGGCGTTGGGGCTGTTCGGGCTGCAGCGGGGCGGGGCCATCAACCAGCGGGTGGTGGATCTCTACCAGCGCGAACTCCTGCCGCTGGAGACGGTGGACAACATGAAGATGGAGTTCTACCGCATCCGTGACCGCGTGGCCCGGCATCTCATGGAGCGGGACAACCGCGGGCGGCTGGAACGGGAGATCACCGCCCATGCGGAAACCCTGGGCCGGGAGCAGGCGCGGTTCCGGGACAGAGGGGTGGACCCGGAGGAGTCCCGCCTGCTGGAGGAGTTCGCCGCCGCCTGGAAGACCTACCTGGGACTGGTGGAGGGGCGGATCCTGCCGCTCAGCCGCGGGGATCGGACCGGCGAGGCGCGCACATTGATGTACGGTCCGGCGCAACACGCGTTCGCCCGGGCCCGGGAGGCCCTCAACGGCATCGCCCGGTTCCAGATCGAGCGCGCGCGGGCGCGCTATGAACAGGCGCAGGCCGACTATACGGGGATGCGCAATCTCACCATCGCCATCGTGGTCACCGGGCTGCTGCTGGCGGCCCTGCTGGGCTGGCGCCTGGCGCGCAGCATCACCCGTCCGCTGGTGGAGGTCCGAGACGTGCTGCGCCACGTGGACCAGGGCGATCTCACCCGCCAGGTGGCATACCGTTCCGACGACGAGTTCGGCCAGATGGCCAACGATCTCAACAATGCCATCGCCGCCCAGCGCCAGATGATCGCCCACGTCCGCGGCACCGTGGACCAGCTCGCCGCCGCGGGCGAGGAAATGGCCACCATCACCGAGCAGACCACGCGCACGGTGAGCGATCAGCGCGGCGAGACCGAGCAGGTGGCCACCGCCATGAACGAGATGACCGCGACGGTACAGAACGTGGCCGCCAGCATTGCGGAGACCGCCAAATCGGCACGGGAGGCCAGCAGGCACACCGGGGAAGGTGCCCAGGTGGTCCAGCAGGCGGTGGAGGAGATCAACAGCCTGGCGCAACAGATCGAGACCTCGGCCCGCACCATCGACGAAGTGGAACAGCACAGCGAAACCATCAGCGCCGTGCTGGAGGTGATCCGCGGCGTGGCCGAGCAGACCAACCTGCTGGCGCTCAACGCCGCCATCGAGGCTGCGCGTGCCGGCGACCAGGGCCGAGGCTTCGCCGTGGTGGCCGACGAGGTGCGGACCCTGGCCGGGCGCACCCAGCAGTCCACGGAAGAGATCAACGACATGATCGACAAGCTCCAGTCCTGCTCGCGGCGGGCGGTGGAGGTCATGCAGCAGAGCCTGGAGCAGTCACGCTCGGCGGTGGACCTGGCCGCCCGCTCCGGCCAGGCGCTGGACACC
>JALUTW010000267.1 GCA_027021685.1 Chromatiales bacterium
ACGGTAGAGGAACTCTTTGCTTATCTTCGTACCGAGTGGCCGACTCTCCGAGACCGGCTTTTGTCTGGGAGGTACCGCCCACAAGCGGTGAGGAAGGTGGAGATTCCGAAGCCGAACGGCGGGATGCGGATGCTTGGGATTCCGAGCGTGGTAGACCGTTTCATCCAGCAGGCCCTTTTGCAGAAGCTGCAGCCTCTTTACGATGTGGGATTTTCCCGCTGGAGTTTTGGCTTTCGGCCTGGTCGGAGTGCTCATCAGGCGGTATTGCGTGCCCGTGATCACATTCGGTCGGGTTATCGGTGGGTGGTAGACGTAGATTTGGAGAAATTTTTCGATCGCGTGAATCACGACATTCTGATGTCCCTACTTGCCCGCAGGATTGCGGATAAGCGGATTCTTCGCCTTATCCGTCGGTACCTTCAGGCAGGGATTATGTCAGATGGAGTTGTGAGTCCTCGCACGAGCGGGACGCCGCAGGGCAGCCCGCTGTCCCCGCTGTTGAGTAACATCCTTTTGGATGAGCTTGACCGTGAGCTTGAGCGTCGGGGCCACCGTTTTGTTCGTTATGCAGACGACGTGAACATCTATGTTCGGAGTCGTCGAGCAGGCGAGCGTGTTCTGCGTTCTTTAACGGGCTTTCTTGAGGGCCGACTTAGGCTTGGCGTGAATGCTCGGAAGAGTGCGGTCGGTCGTCCCTGGCATCGGAAATTTCTCGGTTACAGCTTTACGCCCCACCGGGAGAGCAAACTTCGGATCGCGCCGGAATCGGTACAGCGATTGAAGGCGAAACTTCGGGAATATTTCCGTCGAGGTCGCGGCCGCTCCCTGCGTCGCGTACTTCACGAATTGACGCCAGTTCTTCGAGGCTGGTATCATTACTTTCGGCTATCGGAGATCAAGTCGACGTTTGAGCAGTTGGATCAATGGATTCGACGGCGATTACGTTTGATATTGTGGCGTCAATGGAAACGTCCTCGGACACGGGCTCGCCGGTTGATGCAGTTTGGCTTGTCCCGTGAACGGGCTTATCAGAGTGCGTACAATGGGCGTGGGCCGTGGTGGAATTCCGGGGCATCTCATATGAATGCCGCGATAACGACCAGGTGGCTGCGCACGCAAGGCTTGTACATCTTTATGGAGCAACGAGTTCGAACGTAGAAATTAACGAACCGCCGTATACGGAACCGTACGTACGGTGGTGTGAGAGGACGGAGGGCGCAAGCCCTCCTCCTACTCGATGTGCGCCGGGCATGGCGCGCAGCGCCAGGACAGGCGTCCTGATGCTGTCAACCGATAAGCGAAAGCGAGTCGGGAAGTGACTTGGCAGGTGCGAGTCCTGCTATGGGCCGTAATGACCGGAACCATTAGCTGAAGGCAAGTTTCGCCTTGTGCGGGATGAAGGAAGCCTCAGGCAAATCCCTGGTCCGACGAACAGAAATCGCATATGAGGCTTGGACGAGCTGGACGAGGAGGCCATAAGATCCGAAGTCCTATAGTCATTCGGAGCTTGTTTGAGTATATGCGGCGGATATATGGGGAGAAAGTCACGCGCCTTACCCCGGGAGATCGTCAGGGATGTTTTGTGACGCGGTTTGTTGCGAGCCATCCGAAAGGTTCTGACGAAGTCAGCCGAGGCCATAGTAGTGTTTATCAGGAGACACGAAGGGCTGAACGTTAAGATCGTCCGCAGCCCCCTGTTTTCACACGAAGGAGGAGATACAGATCAGATGACTGAGATGTCGGAGCGTCCTGTGACGGATAGCGCCGGAAGCGTGAAAGATAACGGGAACGCGTATCAAACTTCGGTGGCACTCAGGGATGAGGCGGTGGAATCGTTCGAGCTTAGGCTCGAAGATGTCCTGAGCCGCGAGAATTTACTTGCGGCGTACAAGCGCGTAGTTTCAAATAAGGGAGCTTGTGGTGTAGATGGGATGACGGTAGAGGAGCTCTTTGCTTATCTTCGCACCGAGTGGCCGACGCTCCGAGAGCGGCTTTTGTCTGGGAGGTACCGTCCACAAGCGGTGAGGAAGGTGGAGATTCCGAAGCCGAACGGCGGGATGCGGATGCTTGGGATTCCGAGCGTGGTAGACCGTTTCATCCAGCAGGCCCTTTTGCAGAAGTTGCAGCCTCTTTACGATGCGGGATTTTCCCGCTGGAGTTTTGGCTTTCGGCCTGGTCGGAGTGCTCATCAGGCGGTAT
>JALUTW010000268.1 GCA_027021685.1 Chromatiales bacterium
ATTCCCTGCCCAATCAACCCCAGCGCGTGCTGTCCGGGATGCGCCCCACGGGGGCCCTGCACCTGGGCCACTACCACGGCGTGCTCAAGAACTGGCTGCGCCTGCAGCACGAGTACGAGTGCTTCTTCTTCGTCGCCGACTGGCACGCCCTGACCACCCACTACGAGAGCCCCCAGGACATCGGCCGCAACGTGTGGGACATGGTCATCGACTGGCTGGCGGTGGGCATCAACCCCGGCTCCGCCACCCTGTTCATCCAGTCGCGCGTGGTGGAGCACGCCGAGCTGCACCTGCTCCTGTCCATGATCACGCCCCTGGGCTGGCTGGAGCGGGTGCCCAGCTACAAGGACCAGCAGGAGAAGCTCAAGGAGCGCGACCTGTCCACCTACGGCTTCCTCGGCTACCCGCTGCTGCAGAGCGCCGACATCCTCATCTACAAGGCCGGCCTGGTGCCGGTGGGCGAGGACCAGGTGGCCCACGTGGAGCTCACCCGCGAGGTGGCGCGGCGCTTCAACCACCTCTACGGCCGCGAGCCGGACTTCGAGGACAAGGCCGAGGCCGCCATCAGGAAGATGGGCAAGAAGAACGCCAGGCTGTACCGGGACCTGCGCCGCCGCTACCAGGAGCAGGGCGACGCCGAGGCGCTGGAGACCGCCCGCGCCCTGCTGGAGCAGCAGCAGAACATCAGCCTGGGCGACCGCGAGCGCCTGTTCGGCTACCTGGAGGGGGCGGGCCGCATCATCCTGCCCGAGCCCGAGGCCCTGCTCACGCCCATGGCCAAGATGCCGGGGCTGGATGGACAGAAAATGTCCAAGTCCTACAACAACACCATCGCCCTGCGCGAGGATCCGGAAGAAGTGCGCAAGAAACTGCGCACCATGCCCACGGACCCGGCCCGGGTGCGGCGCGAGGACCCGGGCGACCCGGAAAAGTGCCCGGTGTGGAAACTCCATCAGGTATACTCGGACGAGCCCACCCGGGACTGGGTGCGCGAGGGGTGCACCACCGCCGGCATCGGCTGCCTGGACTGCAAGGCCCCCCTCATCGAGGCGGTGCTGGCCGAGCTGGCCCCCATCCAGGCCCGGGCCCACGAGCTGGAGGAAGACCCGGCCCAGGTGCGCCAGATCATCGCCGAGGGCTGCGAGCGGGCGCGGGCCGTGGCCCGCGAAACACTGGACGAAGTGCGGCAGGCCATGGGCCTGGCCTATCGCTGAGGAGGCGCGCGGTGTCCGACACAGAATCCCGGCCGTCCCAGCCGGGTCCGCAACAGGCCGAGATGCCCTTCGCCGTGGTCCAGGGCGCGCCCGTGACCACGCTGCCGCGCGACCTCTACATTCCGCCGGACGCGCTGGAGGTCTTTCTCGAGGCGTTCGAGGGCCCGCTGGACCTGCTGCTGTACCTCATCAAGCGGCAGAACCTGGACATCCTCGACATCCCCATTGCCGAGATCACCCAGCAGTACATGGAGTACGTGGAGCTCATGAAGGAGCTGCGCCTGGAGCTGGCCGGCGAGTACCTGGTCATGGCCGCCATGCTGGCCGAGATCAAGTCGCGCATGCTGCTGCCGCGGCCGGTGTCCGAGGACGAGGACGAGGCCGATCCGCGCGCCGAGCTGGTGCGCCGGCTGCAGGAGTACGAGCGCTACAAGCAGGCGGCCGAGGACATCGACGCCCTGCCGCGCCTGGAGCGCGACACCTGGCCCGCCCGCGCCGAGCCCGCCGAGCGCAAGGTGGTCCAGCTCCCGCCGCGGGTGGAGCTGCGCGACATCCTCCACGCCTTCTCCGAGGTCATGCGCCGGGCCGAGACCTTCGCCCACCACCACGTCACCCTCGAGCCGCTGTCGGTGCGCGAGCGCATGTCCATGGTGCTGGAGGCGGTGCGCGCCGAGCGCTTCACCGAGTTTACCTCGCTGTTCGATCACCGCGAGGGCCGCAGCGGCGTGGTGGTCACCCTGCTGGCCATCCTGGAGCTGCTCAAGCAGTCGCTGCTGGAGCTGGTGCAGGCCGAGCCCTACGGCCCCATCCACGTCAAGGCCGCGGGCGGCGGGCCCGGGCCCGATCTCACCACCGTCGACTATCCCGGAGAGCAGAGCGCCTGATGGACCTGCAACAACTGGCCAACATCATCGAGGCCGCGCTGCTGGCGGCCGGCAAGCCGTTGTCCCTGGACAAGCTGCTGGCGCTGTTCCCCGACGA
>JALUTW010000269.1 GCA_027021685.1 Chromatiales bacterium
CCACGTTGACCAGGCGCAGGGCGCGGGCGGTCTCGCGCGCGGCCAGGCCGCAGGCCACGCTGTGGCGCCAGAAGCGCTCCGCCTCCACCGGCGCTCCGGCCCCGCGCAGGGTGTGGACCACCGCAGTGGCCAGCACCAGGTCGCGGAGCTGGCGCGTGCCCAGGATGGTCACCGCCATGGGAATGGTGTCCACCTTCTGCGGGAAGCCGTAGAACGGACTGTTGACGATGCGCAGCAGGCGCGCGGTGAGCGCCGGGTCGCAGGCGATGGTGTTGCCGATGTCGGCCGCGGAGCAGGCCGGGTCTTCCACCATCTCGTTGAGGCGCATCACCAGTGCGGGAAGGGAAAACAGGGTCAGGTGCTGGTCGATGAGGTCGCGCGGTCGTATGCTGGCCATGGCGGTGCTCTCGTCTGGGCGGCTGGCCCGGCGGCGGGGGAGGCTGGCGGCGCCACCGGGTCGGCGAAAGTGGGTTACCGATGTTGTCAGAAACAGGCCGCCGGATCAATTAACTATATCGTTGTTTTCTAATATAATTTCGGCATGGACCCGGCCAGTTCGGCACAACTCCAGGCGGATCAGCGGCTTGTCCACCGCCTCTCCATCGGCGGCATGAGCTGCGCCGGCTGCGTGGCCAGCGTGGAACGGGCCCTGCGCGGGGTGCCCGGGGTGAGCGAGGCGGCGGTGAACTTCGCCGAGCACACGGCCACGGTGGCCGGCGCGGTGACCGCCGAGGCCCTGGTGCAGGCGGTGCGCGCGGCCGGCTACGAGGCCGCCGTGCTCGCCGGGGACGAAGACGAGCAGGCCGGGCGCGAGGCCGAGGAGTTTGCCCACTACCGGCGCCTGTTGCGCAAGGCGGCCGCCGCCGCCGCGGTGGGCGGGCCGCTGTTCGCCGCCGGCCTGGCCGGCCGGCTGCCGCCGCTGGCGCCGGGGGCGGGACAGGCCTTCTGGATCGCGGCCGGGCTGGTGACCGCCGCGGTCATGTATTACGCCGGCCGCCATTTCTTCACCGGCGCCTGGAAGGCCTTCCGCGCCCACGAGGCCAACATGGACACCCTCATCGCCCTGGGCACCGGCACCGCGTGGACCTTCTCCATGCTGGTGGCACTGTGGCCGGAGGTGGTGCCGCCGGCGGCACGCCATGCCTACTTCGAGGCCGCCGCCATCATCATCGCGCTCATCAACCTGGGGAGCGCCCTGGAGATGCGCGCCCGGGGCCGGACCTCCGAGGCCATCCGCCGTCTCATGGGCCTGCAGCCGCGCACCGCGCGCGTGATACGCGACGGCCGCGAACAGGACGTGCCCATAGGGGAGGTGGGGCTGGGAGAGACGGTGCGCGTGCGTCCCGGCGAGAAGATCCCGGTGGACGGCGAAATCATCGAGGGCACCTCCAGCGTGGACGAGTCCATGCTCACCGGCGAGCCCATGCCGGTGGAAAAGGGGCCGGGGGACTGGGTCACCGGCGGCACCCTCAACCGGAAGGGCAGCTTCCTGTTCCGGGCGCGGCGCATCGGCGCCGACACCGCGCTGGCCCGCATCATCGCCCTGGTGCGCCAAGCGCAGAACGCCAAGCCGGCCATCGGCCGGTTGGCCGACAGGGTGGCGGCGGTGTTCGTGCCCGTGGTGCTCATCGTCGCCGTGCTCACCTTTCTCGCCTGGTACAACTTCGGGCCCGAGCCGCGCGCCAGCTATGTCCTGCTCACCACCATGACCGTGCTCATCATCGCCTGTCCCTGCGCCCTGGGGCTGGCCACGCCCATCTCCATCATGGTGGGCGTGGGCAAGGCCGCCCAGTACGGCGTGCTCATTCGCAACGGCGAGGCCCTGCAGCAGGCGCGGCGGCTCACCACGGTGGTGCTGGACAAGACCGGCACCGTGACCGAGGGCCGTCCCGCGGTCACGGCGGTGGTGCCGGCGGCCGGCCACGAGGAGGCTCGCGTGCTGGCCCTGGCCGCGGCCCTGGAGCAGGGCTCCGAGCATCCCCTGGCCGAGGCGGTGACGGCGGCGGCCCGCGAGCGCGGGCTGGCCATTCCCGCCGCGGTGGAGTTCACCGCCGTGGCCGGCCACGGCGTCCGGGGCCGGGTGGACGGGCACACCGTGCTGGTGGGCAGCGGTCGCTTCATGAACCGGGAGGGAGTGGACACCACGCCGCTGGCCGAGTCTGCGGCGCGCCTGGCGGAGCAGGCCGCCA
>JALUTW010000270.1 GCA_027021685.1 Chromatiales bacterium
CATGTCACCGTGCACCGGGCCACCCGGGCCGGAACCGACACGGTCATCGGCGACGGCAACTTCCTGATGAACGGGGCCCACGTGGCCCATGACTGCCGCCTGGGCAGTGGCGTGGTCATTGCACCCTATGCCGGTCTCGGCGGCCACGTGGAAGTGGCCGACCGGGCCTTCGTCTCGGGCGGGGTGATGGTGCACCAGTTCACCCGCATCGGCACCCTGGCCATGGTGGGCGGCAACAGCAAGATCACCCGCGACGCCCTGCCGTTCATGATCACCGACGGCGTGCCGGGACGGGTCCGCGGGCTCAACGTGGTGGGGTTGCGCCGGGCCGGGTTTTCCGCCGCCGACCTGCGCGCACTCAAGCAGGCCTACCGGGTGCTGTTCGCGGGCGTGCGTCCGCTGGAGGAGCGGCTGGCGGCATTGCGGGCCATGGACTCGGAGCACGCGGCGCGGCTGGCGGAGTTCATCGCCGGTTCGCAGCGGGGGTTTCACCGGGCGGGCGGCGGCGAGACGGCATGATTTTTCTTTATTTCGCTTCTGGGCGAACGTAGAATACAGGCGCGCCGGCAGGGGATGCCCGGATTCCCGGCGCCACCATCAGAATAGAGGCCGGGTCCCGCCGCCGGATGGACATTCCATGAGCAGCGTCATCGCACCCTTCCAGCGCAAGAACAGCTACGACTACGACGAACTGATCCAGTGCGGCCACGGCCAGCTGTTCGGTCCCGGCAACGCCCAGCTGCCGTTGCCGCCCATGCTCATGTTCGACCGCATCCCGCACATCTCCGACACCGGCGGCGCCTACGGCAAGGGTGAAGTGCGGGCCGAGCTGGACGTGCGCCCCGACCTGTGGTTCTTCGCCTGCCATTTCGAGGGCGACCCGGTGATGCCCGGGTGTCTCGGTCTCGATGCCCTGTGGCAGCTCATCGGTTTCTTCCTGGGCTGGATGGGTGGTCCCGGCCATGGCCGGGCTCTGGGTGCGGGCGATGTCAAGTTCTCGGGCCAGATCACGCCCGACAACAAGCTGGTGACCTACCAGGTGGACATCAAGCGGGTGATCATGCGCAAGCTGTTCATGGGCATCGCCGATGCCAGCGTGTCGGCGGACGGCAAGGAGATCTATGTGGCCAAGGATCTGAGAGTCGGACTGTTCATCGGGGAACCGCAACTCTGATTCCAGTGCCATGTCACAACGACGGGTCGTGATCACCGGGCTGGGCATCGTCTCCAGCATCGGCAACAACAAGAACGAGGTCGCCGCCGCCCTGCGGGCGGGCCGTTCCGGCATCGTGTTTTGCGAGGAATACGCGGAGCTGGGACTGCGCTCCCGCATCCACGGCGCCATCGACGTGGACCTGGAGGCGGCCATCGATCGCAAGCTGCTGCGCTTCATGGGAGACGGGGCGGCGTTCAATTACATCGCCATGGCCGAGGCCATCGCCGATGCCGGGCTGGAAAAGGGCGAGGTGTGCGACGATCGCACTGGCCTGGTCATGGGTACCGGCGGCGCCTCTCCGGCCAACATCGTCGAGGCGGCCGACATTCTGCGCAGCAAGGGCATCAAGCGCGTGGGCCCTTACCGGGTGCCGCGCACCATGGCCAGCTCCAACTCTGCCTGTCTGGCCACGGCCTTCGGCATCCGCGGCGTCAACTATTCCATCAGCTCGGCCTGTTCCACCTCGGCCCACTGCATCGGCCACGGCGCCGAGCTGATCCAGATGGGCAAGCAGGACATCGTGTTCGCCGGCGGCGGCGAGGAGGTGCACTGGTCCATGACCATGCTGTTCGATGCCATGGGCGCGCTGTCCGCCGGTTACAACGACACGCCGGACAAGGCCTCGCGGCCTTACGATGCCAGGCGTGACGGTTTCGTCATCTCCGGCGGCGGGGGGGTGCTGGTGCTGGAGGAGCTGGAGCACGCCCGCGCCCGCGGCGCGCGCATCTATGCCGAGCTCACCGGCTACGGCGCCACCTCCGACGGGGTCGACATGGTGCAGCCCTCGGGCGAGGGCGCGGTGCGCTGCATGCGCCAGGCCCTGTCCACGGTCCAGGTCCCGGTGGACTACATCAACACCCATGGCACCAGCACCCCGGTGGGCGACGTGCGCGAACTGGAAGCGGTGGCCGAGGTGTTCGGTGACGAGGTGCCGCCGCTGTCGGCCACCAAGTCCCTCACCGGTCACGCCCTGGGTGCGGCCGGGGTCAACGAGGCCATCTATTCCCTGCTCATGATGGAGGGCGGTTTCATCGCCGCCTCGGCCAACATCGAAAAGCTGGACCCGGCGGCCGAGGGGTTCCCCATCGTACGCGAGCTGCGCGAGGGGGTGGAGCTGAACTGCGTGCTGTCCAACAGCTTCGGCTTCGGCGGCACCAACGCCTGCCTGGTGTTCCAGCGCCTGGCCGACTGAAGGGTCCCGGACGCGGGCGCCGGAACCCTTTATCATGGGGCGGCGGGAGGCTGCCCACTTGCACGCGGACAACCTGGTTTTTCTGATCTTCGTCATCTTCACCGGCGCCGCCGTGCTGGCGACGGTGGCGCTGTATGCGCGCCAGTCCCTCATCGTGGCCTACATCCTGCTCGGCGCCCTGCTGGGCCCCCACGCCCTGGGCCTCGTGGAGCAGGTGGCGCTCATCGAACGCATCGCCGATTTCGGCATCATCTTCCTGCTGTTCCTGCTGGGCCTGGACCTGGACCCGCAGCGGCTGCTGCCGCGCCTGGGGCAGGCCCTTCATGTCACCCTGCTGAGCGGCCTGGCCTTCGCCGGCGTGGGGTTCGCCGTGGCGGCCGGCTTCGGCCTGGGCTGGCGGGACGCCCTGCTGGTGGGCGTGGCCATGAGTTTCTCCAGCACCATTCTCGGGCTCAAGCTGCTGCCCACCACGGTGCTGCATCACAAGCACATGGGCGAGGTCATCATCAGCATCCTGCTCCTGCAGGACATCCTGGCCATCGTCGTGCTCATCGTGCTGCAGGCGGCCGGGGGCACGGGACACGTGGGCAGCGGCCTGCTGCGCACGGCGGTGGCGCTGCCGGCGGTGGTGCTGCTGGCGGTGCTGGCGGAGCGTTATCTCCTGTACCGGCTGCTGGTGCGCTTCGACACCATCCGCGAGTACATCTTCCTGGTGGCCATCGGCTGGTGCCTGGGCCTGGCCCATCTGGCGGCGGCGGCCGGGCTGTCCCACGAGGTGGGCGCCTTCATCGCCGGGGTGGCCCTGGCCCGGCGGCCCATCGCCCTGTACATCACCGACAGCCTCAAGCCGCTGCGCGACTTCTTTCTCATCCTGTTCTTCTTCGCCCTGGGCGCGGCCTTCGACCCGGCGGCGCTGGACCGGGCCCTGTGGCCTGCGCTGGCGGCGGGCGGTGCCCTGCTGGTGCTGAAGCCGTGGCTGTTCTCGCACCTGCTGCGACGGGTACACGAGGAGGCGGCCCTGGCGCGGGAGGCGGGCGTGCGCCTGGGCCAGGTGAGCGAGTTTTCCCTGCTGGTGGCCCTGGTGGGCGTGCAGGCCGGCGTGCTGGGACAGACCGCCGCCGAGATCATCCAGCTCACCGTGCTGGCGACCTTCGTGGTGTCGTCCTACTACATCGTGATGCGCTATCCCACGCCCATCGCGGTGTCCGACCGCCTGCGGCGGGACTGACGCCATGCAAGAAGGCGCATGCCGTTCCGTGGGGCGGCCGAGGCCGGGGTCAGCCGTTCTGTCCGCCGCCGTCGCCGCGGGCCGCGCTGCGGGTTCCGGTGGCCGGGCGCTGGTTCTCGAGCTGGGTGGGCGGGGGCACGTCGAGGATGTCCACGATGCGCCGGGCCTCGGGGTCGAAGGCGGCCAGGGCCCAGTGGTAGCGGGAGCGCAGCTCCAGGTAGAGAAAGCGGTCGGCGGCCGGACCATGGCGGCGGCGGAAGGCCTCCACCCGGTCGCGGTAGCGGGGCCAGCGGGCCAGGTATTGGTCCACGTCCACCGCCGCCGCCCGCAGGACGGCGAGGGTGGCCGGGGTGATGTCGCGGTAGCGGTCGGCATGGGTGGACAGGGGCCGGCCCTCCGCCACCGACCGCTTGAGCAGCATCCGGTAGGCCTCGTCGTCCTCGGGCAGGTCCACCACCACCAGCGGCGGGCGGCCGGCACGGAAGCGGCGCCCCACGGTGCCGGGATCGACCCCCGCCTCGCGCAGGCGGTAGGTGGGCACGGTGTAGAGTTCCCGCTCCACCAGCGCCACCACGGCGGGGTGCTCGCTGTGGACGATCCAGACCCCGGCGGCCAGGGCGGCGAGCTGAACGCAGGCGATGGCCGCGAGGTCGAACTTGAGGCCGGGCTTGCCGCGGCGGTAGACGATGAGGGTCAGCAGCGGCCCCAGCACCAGGTCCACTGCGGTGATGATGCGGATGGCACGCCAGCCGCCATCGGTGGCAAACAGCGGCTGCGGATACCAGTGAACCAGGACCAGATACAGCAGGACGGAAAAGATGAACAGGCTGATGCCCAGATGGATGCCGAAGGCCCGGAGCTTGTCCCGGGTGAACCAGGCGCGCACCTTCATGGCTCTTCCACCTCCTTCTCTCCCGTGGCCGCGGGGACGCCGATCATATCGGTCCCGCGGGCCGGATTTTAAACGGGCCGGGCGGGGGACGGCGGCATGAGCCGGCGCGGGCGGTGGTGGCGCCGGGGGTTCGCGCTGCTGGCGGCGGTGGCGCTGGTGGGCGGGGTGCGGGCCTGGCAGCAGCGGGGGCTGGCCGCCGGACCGGCCCCCACGCCGGTGCTGGGCGCGACCATCGACGGCCGCGTCGCTTCGCTGCCGCGGGGCCGGCCGGTGGTGGTGTACTTCTGGGCCACCTGGTGTCCGGTGTGCAAGGTCCAGCGTGAAGCCGTGGCGTCCGCTGCGCGCCACGTGGCGGTGCTGTCCGTGGCCATGCAGTCCGGCGGGCCGGAAGAAGTGGCGGCCTGGGCACGAGACAGGGACTGGACCGTGCCCACCGTCGCGGATCCCGGCGGGGTCCTGGCCCGGGCGTGGGGCGTGCGCGGGGTCCCGACGCTGTTCGTGCTGGACGGCACCGGGCGCATCCGCTTTCGCGAGGTGGGTTACACCACCGGCTGGGGGATCCGGCTGCGGGCCTGGCTGGCGGGCGCCGGCGGGGCCGGGGCGGACACGGGCGAGCCGGCGCGGCTGCCGGTGACGGCGGTGACGGTGGTCAGGGCACCACGCGGTCCGGTGGCCGTGGTGGAGGGCTACCTCCCCGACGGCTGCAGCCGCGTGGGCGCAATGCACCAGCGGCGTGAAGGAGACACCTGGCTCGTCACCATCGCCATGGAGCGGCCGCCGGACCGGCTCTGCACCCAGGCCATCCGGCCGGTGCGGCTGGAGGTGCCGCTGGACGGCGCCGCTTCACTGCCGCCCGGCGGTTACCGCGTGGTGGTCAACGGGGTGGAAGCGGCGTTCTCCGTGCCCTGACGGGATTGAAAAAAGGCCATCCCGACCCATCGATGCGCCCGGGCCCGGCGTCAGCGCCGGCCGCGCACCGCCGCCAGCAGGCGGTCCAGCTCGGCCTGGGCGCCTTCGGCCAGCAGCCGCAGCAGGGGTTCGAGCTGCTGCCACAGGCCGTGGCGGTGGGCCCGGACCTCGTCGCCGCGCCCCCGTTCCATGAGCGCCAGGGCGCTCACCAGCGACAAGGCAGGCGCGGTCTCGCCGGTTTCCACGTACACCGAGTTGCCGCCGGCCTCCGCCGCCCGCTGCGCCACCCGTTCCATCTCGGACAGGATGTCGTCGAGGGTGGTGCCGGCCTCCACCGGCGGCACGGCCACGCCGATGCTGACGGTGACGTGTACCTCGCCCTCGTCCAGCGCCACCACCGACTTGTCCACCGCGTTGCGCAGGCGTTCGGCCAGCACCCGGGCGCCGTCCAGCGGCGTGGACTGCAGCAGCAGCACGATGCGGCCGCGGCCCAGGGTGGCGGCGTGATCGCCGCGGCGCACGGTGCTGGCGACGATGCGGCCGATGCGGGTGATCACCGCCTGGGCGGCGGCGCGGCCGTGGCGGACATAGAGATCCTTGAAACCGTCCACGTCGATGCGCAGCCACACCCAGGGCCGGGGCTGGCGCTTGATCTGGGCCAGGATCTGCTCCGCCATGCGCCGGAAACAGGCCTCGCTGGAGAGCCCGGTGGCCGGGTCCACCGGCGTCTCCCGCTGCAGGCGCTCGCTGGTTTCCCGGTGGCGCAGGTGGGCCCGGGCCCGGGCCCGCACGTGCACCGGATCGAAGGGCTTGGTGACGAAGTCGCTGGCCCCCGCCGCCAGCACCTGCTCCTGCAGCCCGGGGTCGTCTTCCTTGCCCGTGATGACGATGACGGGCAGCGCGGCCAGGCGGGCGTCGTCGCTGGCCCGGATGCGCTTGAGCAGTTCCATGCCGTCCAGGCCCGGCATGGACAGGTCGGTGAACACCAGGGCGATGTCGTGGTCCTCGTCCAGCAGCAGGGCCCAGGCCGCCTCGCCGTCCGCGGCCTCCAGCACCGTGAATTCGTCGGCCAGCAGCCGCTGCAGGGCGGCCCGCATGACGCGGGAGTCGTCGGCGACCAGGACCTGGGGGCGGGTGTCTGGGGGGCGTGCCATGGGTGCAACATTATTGTTGTTGAATTGTCCCAAGAGCATAGACGTTGTGCCGCATGCTGCCAATGGCGCGATCTTGCTTTTTGCCTCCGCCTGGCCTAGCGTGTCGGCGCTCTGTGACAGGAACCGGGAGGGTAAAGGGCATGCGGGGTGCAGCGATCATTCTGGCGGGGTGGCTGGTGGCGGGGGCCGCCGGGGCGCAGGGTGGTGGACACGGCATGCACGACTACATGCGCCTGTACAGCGTGCAGGGCAGCTTCGAGGACGTGCGCGACGATCTGGAGCTGGCCATCACCGGCCGCGGCATCAAGATCAACAACATCGCCTACATCGGCCGGATGCTGGCGCGCACGGCCAGGGAGGTGGGCGCCACCAGGCAGGTGTTCGTCGAGGCCCAGGCCTTCGAGTTCTGCTCCGCCACCGTCTCCCGCGCCACCATGGAGGCCAACCCCCACAACATCGTGTTCTGCCCCTATGTCATCGCCGTCTACGTGCTGCCCGAGGAACCGGATCGCGTCTACATCGCGTACCGCCGTCCCGAGCTGGTGGGCGACGCCGCCTCGCGCCGGGCCCTGGCCGCGGTGGACAAGCTGCTGGCGGATATCGTGGCCGAGGTGGTGCAATGAAGGGGGTGATGGCCGGCCTCCTGGCGTTGTGGGTCCCGCTGGCCCTGGCGGCGGAGCCGGTAGACCTGGATGCACGCCTGCGGGCGGCACGCCACCCGGCCACCCCGGTCGCGGAGCTGGAGCGGCTGGCGCGGGATCCGGATCCGCGGGTGCGCCGGGCGGTGGCGGCCAACCGGCGTACGCCGCCGGATCTGCTGCACCGGCTGGCGGCCGATGCGGACCGCGACGTGCGCATCAGCGTGGCCACCAACCTGAGTACGGCGCCCCGGACCTTCCTGCGCCTGGCCCGCGACCCGGACACTGCCGTGCGCAGCGTGGTGGCCCGGTTCGAGTATGTGCCGGCCACCGCCCTGCGGCTGCTGGCCGCCGACCCGGTGCCGCGCATCCGGCTGGAGACGGCCCGCAACTGGAACACCGACGCCGAGACCCTGAAGCGGCTGGCGGCCTCCGACGACGCCGAGATCGCTGCCGCGGCACTCCAGAGCCTGCAGCGGCTCCGGCAGGGCGACTGATTTTCGCGATCCGTTTCACGCTTTTTCCCGCTCCCGGGCCGGGGTTCCGGACCCCGTCCCCGTCCCCGGGCCCGCGGCGCGCGCGGAATTTCGAGACCAGGTTCTCCAACAGGATGTTGAAAAAGGTCATCCTGGCCTTTTTCAACGCGCCGAACCCGGCGCAGGTCCGGGTTCGGCTACGCCAAATCAAGGGCTTGCACGCCCGGTTTGCGGGCGGGGCATCCCTGTCCCGCTTTGGCGGGCTGTTTTTCAACAGCCTGCTAAAGAACGGGGCCGGGGTGTCGTTATAAGGGGAGTCATCGCCCCGGTTCGTGTCGTCCCCATGAGCACCAGCCCCTCCCAGCCCGCCGCCGGCGTCACCCCCGCCCAGCTCGTCTCGGGCGTGGTGCGGCTGGTCTCCCTGCCCGAAGTGTGCCTGCGGGTGGGCGAGATGCTGGAGGATCCCCGCACCACCGCCACCGATCTGGGCCGGGTGATCGGGCGCGACACCGGGCTCACCGCGCGCCTGCTCAAGATCGTCAACAGTGCCTTCTACGGTTTTCCCTCCCGCATCGAGACGGTTTCCCGCGCGGTGACCATCATCGGCATGCGCGAGCTGCGCGGCCTGGTCCTGGCGGCTTCCGCCATCGAGGCCTTTTCCAAGGTCCCCAACGACGTGCTCGACATGGCCCACTTCTGGCGCCACAGCGTGTACTGCGGGGTGGTGGCGCAGCTTCTGGCGCAACGCTGCAACGTGCTGCACAGCGAGCGCCTGTTCGTGGCCGGTCTCCTGCACGACATCGGCAAGCTCATCATCTGCCACAAGCTGCCCGGCCGCGCGCGGCTGGTGCAGCAGCGTACCGAGGAGAGCGGCCTGTTCGACTTCGAGGTGGAGCGCCAGGTACTGGGCTTCGACCATGCCGAGGTGGGGGGCGAACTCATGCGCCAGTGGCGCATGCCCGAGGTGCTGGTGGACGCGGTGCGCTGGCACCATGCGCCCGAGGAGTCCGCGGAGGCAGTGCTGGACACCTGCCTGGTGCACATGGCCAACGTCATGACCGTCATCGCCGAGGAGGGACTGGAGCTGGAGGCCAACCTGCAGCCCGTCAGCCCCCTGGCCTGGAAGCTCACCGGCCTGGACGAGGATGCCACCCACGAGATCCTGGTGGAGGCCGGCCCCCGCTTCACCGAGGCCCTGGAAGCCATCCTTCCACGCTCCTACTTGTACTAGGAGGCTGGCTGCTGGCCGCTGGGATTCATTCCCGGGATCGGGAAGAGTACCGGCCCCCGGTTCCCAGCCCATAGTACCCAGCCCCCAGCACCCAGCGGCCAGTACCCTCTCTAAATCCCAGCCCCCTTTCTGATACCCTCCGGCGGGTTATTCCGGCCGCTGGAGGCAATGCACATGAAGGAAATGGACCGGCTGGTGGAAATCATGGCCCGGCTGCGGGACCCGGAGGCAGGCTGTCCCTGGGACTTGGCCCAGACCTTCGAGACCATCGTGCCCCACACCCTGGAGGAGACCTACGAGGTGGCCGAGGCCATCGAGACCGGGGACTTCGATCATCTCAGGGAGGAGCTGGGAGACCTGCTGTTTCAGGTGCTCTTCTACGCCCGCCTGGCCGAGGAGCAGGGACGGTGGGATTTCGGGGACGTGGCGCGGGCCCTGGCCGGAAAGCTGGTGCGGCGCCATCCCCACGTGTTCGCCGGACGGGCGGTGGGCGACGCCGCCGAGCAGACCCGGCAATGGGAGGCGCACAAGGCGGCCGAACGCGCAGCCCGTGGCGGCGGGCCGGCCGGTGCCCTGGACGGGGTAAGCTGCGCGCTGCCGGCCTTGTCGCGGGCGCAGAAGCTGCAGCGGCGGGCGGCGCGGGTGGGCTTCGACTGGGACGGACCGGAAGGGGTGGTGGCGAAGCTGGAAGAGGAGCTGGACGAGCTCAAGGGGGCACTGGCCCGTGACGATGCGGCCGGGGCGGCCGCCGAGCTGGGGGACCTCATGTTCACCGCGGTGAACCTCGCCCGGCACCTGGAGCTGGACGCCGAGCAGGTGCTGAGGGCCGCCAACCGCCGCTTCGAGGACCGTTTCCGGCGCATGGAGGAACGCCTGGGCGGGCCCGGGGCGGCGGCCGCGGCCACTCCCGGAGAGCGGGAAGCGGCCTGGGCCGCGGCCAAGGCGGAGGAGGGCCCGGAATGAGTGCACGAGCACCATGATGGTGCACGTATCGAACCAAAAGCGCGATATTGGT
>JALUTW010000271.1 GCA_027021685.1 Chromatiales bacterium
AGGTGGTGCACAACCGTTTCGTGGTGTCTTCGCTGCGCGAGCGCGGTGCAGTGTTCGTGGAAGAGCTGGACGAAGTGCCCGACGGCGCCATCGTGGTGTTCAGCGCCCATGGCGTCCCGCGGCGGGTACGCGAGGCGGCCGAGGCGCGCGGGCTGCGCGTGTTCGACGCCACCTGCCCGCTGGTGACCAAGGTTCACATGGAGGTGCTGCGTTTCATCCGCGACGGCCGTGACTGCGTCCTCATCGGTCATGCCGGCCATCCCGAGGTGGAGGGCACCATGGGCCAGGTGAGCGCCGGGGACAGCGCCCGCATCCACCTGGTGGAGCGGGCGGAGGACGTGGCCCGCCTGCAGGTGGCCGATGACTCGCGCCTGGCCTACGTGACCCAGACCACGCTGTCCCTGGACGACACGCGCGAGGTGGTGGCCGCCCTGCGCCGGCGCTTTCCGGCCATCGAGGGCCCGCGCAAGGACGACATCTGCTATGCCACCCAGAACCGGCAGGAGGCGGTCAAGGCCCTGGCCGGGGCCTGTGACCTGGTGCTGGTGGTGGGCTCTCCCAACAGCTCCAACTCCAACCGCCTGCGCGAGGTGGCCCAGCGCGCCGGTACCCCGGCGTACCTGGTGGACGGCCCGGAGGACCTGCAGCGCCGGTGGTTCGAGGGCATCGGGACGGTGGGGTTGACTGCCGGTGCCTCGGCCCCCGAGGTGCTGGTGGACCGCGTCATCGCGCGCCTGCAGGAGTGGGGGGCCGCGGCCCCCGAGGAGCTCCGGGGCCGCGAGGAACGGGTGGCCTTTTCCCTGCCCCAGGCACTTCAGTGAACGGGGCGCCGCAGGGCGCCCCGCCGTTTACACCTCCTGATTGTTCCTTCCGGGACCGGCTTACTGGGCCCAGCATTCCCGGGCGCGGCTTTCCTTCGTTTCCGATCCACCCAGGCCCGTGACGGGGGTGCCGGCATAGCTCTTGATGCCGGTGTGGGTCAGGGTGAAGTCGGGGCAACGCTTGTCCTGCTGCGAGCCGCTGGTGAACATGGCAGGGGTGGCCTGCAGGGTATAGGTGGAGGCCGTGAGATTGGTCACCGCGATGTTGTAATAGCCGCGGCAGGAGACGAACCCACCCCCGGCCGTGGCCATGTAACCCCGGTTGCGCCCGCAGTCGTCGGGATTGGAACCGGCCGCCGACCCCGGCGCGTTCTGCATGTAGTTGCCCAGGGCGGTGGCACCGCCGGCCCCATCGTCGTAGGTGCCGTTGTCACTGCGGTACTGTTCCATGGCCACCTGGGCTGCCAGCAGCGCCCGGATGGCGTCGGTGCGCCGGTTCTTGGCCGCCTGCTGGTCGTACTGGTTCCAGGCGATCAGTGCCACGATGGCGATGATGGCCGTGGTGATCATGAGTTCCACCAGGGTCAGTCCCCGCTGCCGGCCAGGTCTGCTTGGATACATCGCCCGGTCCTACCTGAGGAGGCGGATTTCCTGCACGATCCCGCCCCGTCGCACCAGGAGCTCCACCCTGGCGCCCTTGCCGACGTTCTTGAGCGTGCCGGGGCGCCCGTCCTTGCGCACCACGCTCACGTTGTCGGCCAGCTTGAGCTCGATGTCTTCGAGCCTGATGGCATCCTCGCGGACGGATGACACCTGTCCGCTGACGGTGAACATGCGGGTCGCGCCGGAACCCTGCTTGGCCCCGGTGGCATTTCCCGCGAACATGGCCGCTGATATCAGGAGCGGTATGAGTGCCTTTTTCATGACATTGTCCTCGCCTGTTGTCCGGATACGCGGGTCACGGTGCAAAGATCTGCCGCCAGGAGCGCCGGCCCAATGCTCGAGTGCCTGGATTCTCGTCCACAACGTCCATCCCGCCATCGGAGCGGCTGAAGATCTTCTTTTCATCGCAGGGCATGCCCGTGGCACAGGTGGTGGGTGTCAACACCGCCGGCGAACTCACCGTGCTGCCGCCCTTGCGGCGGATGCTGCTGCCGGCAACGGCCTGTCCCTCGACAGCGCTCACGATCCAGTCGCCGCCGCCGGTGGAACCCTTGTTCTCCCGGACCCCGTCGAGATCGTAGTCGAACGGGGTCTCGTTCATCCGGGATCCGGTGGCCGCAACGATCTCGTTGATCCAGGACGAGCCGCCGGCATCGCAGGGATCGGGCGAGGGCACGTCGGAGACAAACACCAGGTTGGA
>JALUTW010000272.1 GCA_027021685.1 Chromatiales bacterium
CGCATCTCGCTTCTTTCGGCTGTACTCATGCGTCCCCCGGTCGTCCTTGTCCTTCGCAAACGGCCCAAACTTCGCCCAGCGCTCCACCGGCGTGTCCTCAAGCATGACGGCAATGATGCCCGCCGCCAGAAACACCGCCAGCGCCGCCCAGCCCCACGGCCCCAGCGCCGCCAGCGCCGGAGCCCCGGACACCGTGGCCGCCCCCAGCTCGCACGCGGCCAGCACAACACCCGCCGCCGCCTGCACGCCAAACGCCGCCGCCGCGTCGTCGTCCCCCTCGGCAAAGCTCTCCACCGCATCCCATCCCGCCATCACCGCTCCCGCGGCACTCACCCCGGCACCCAGCAGGCCGACGGTCTTGACCTTGAATCCACTGCCCTGGCGGCCGCCTATGGTGATGGTGGACTTGAGAAAGCGCTCCGTGGGCCTGCGCCAGACCTCCCTCGGCATGACCGCGGCCCAGAAGCGGGCACCGCCTTCCTCCCCCAGCATCTTGAGGGGGGCTTCTATCGTTGCGTATACTGTTGCAAGCAAGGCGGTGATCGCGATACTAATATGCTTTACATCTCGATACCTGCTGTTTTGTAGGTCACCCGACGCTTGTAGCAAATTCATCAACTCCACCACCGCCACCAGCGGCGGTAGCGTCCGGCTCGCGGCGGCCACGGCCCGGGTGGCGGTGGCCACCCCGGCGCTGGCGTGGGCCTCGGGCAGGTGGTACTTGATGGCACAGGGCGAGGTCGCCGGCACCACCACGAAACGCCCCCGCGCCCGGGCCACACCATCGGTGTCCACCCGGCGCCACAGCTCCGACCAGGAGGCATCGTCCACCTGCAGCGGCAGCCCCGTGTTGCCGGACATCTCCGTGATGACCTGGCTGAACACCGCCTCGCCCGTGCGCGGGTCGATGACGTTCACCCGCCCCCGTCCCGGCTGCTTGACCGCCGCCTTGAAGCGCGCCCGCCGCGCCTCGCGCTTGAGACGCTCCAGCACGGTCAGGCGCCCGTCGATAATCACCTTGCCGTCCAGCGCACTGCCCGGCGCCACAATGTGCATCCCCCGCACGTCCTCCAGGTTCGTGGCCTTGACCAGCCGCACCAGACCATCCAGGTCGAGCGTGGTCCTGGCCTCGTTGGCCGCCCGCCACTGGCGCTGGAAATGGAGCACGAAGCTGGCCACGATCTTTTCGCCTTCCCTGACCAGCGCCGCGGCTACTTCCCCCCGCGGCAGCCGCCGGGCCGCCAGCGCCCCGGCAAACGCCACCGGCCGGAAGGTCCCCGCGGTGTCCGGCACCTCGTCCCCGGCACGCGGGTCCACCTCATATTCGGGGTCGGTCTCGTCCACCTGCTCCCGGCGGGGAAACAGCATCCGGTGCAGGGGGTGGGCCGGGTCCAGCAGCCGCGCCAGATACCGCTTGCCCGGGTCGTCCTCGCCCGCCACCTTGTCCCGGTCCGCAGTGACATCGTGCCCCGCATCCAGCGTGGCCGGGTCGTGGTTGGCATAGAGCAGGGCCAGATTCATCACCGACCAGAGCTGGATGTAGCCCTCGCGCGGCAGGGTGGCATAGTCGAGCAGGGCCTGTTCGAAATCCACATGGTCGGGGTGGGCCTCGCGCAGCGGACGGCCTTTTTCGTCCTTGCCCTCGAGCCACAGGAAGTGGCGCTCCTTCAGGGCGCGCATCTCGCGGCGCAGGGCGCGCCGCTGCTTCACCCGCAGGATTCCGGCAATGTAGTCCTCGTCCATGTATCTGGCGGCCTTGCGCAACCCCCGCGCCTGGGGACTGTCGTCCCGGTAATCGTACCGGGGCAGTCCGGACCAGTAGCCGACGTCCACCACCCGTTTGTCCTGCAGTGCCTGGTCGAAGAATACCTTGTATGCCAGCACCGCGCTGCGGTAGTGCCGATGCCTGCGGGCAGTGTCCAGTTCGGCCAGAAGCTGTATCTCCTTCTCCCGGTAGGCCGCCAGGTTGGCCTGCAGAATCTCCATGGGGTCGTGCAGGTAGACCACCGGGATGCGGGATTCGCGGTGCAGCTTGAGGTGCCTGGACTGGCAGGTGCACGCATGGGACGGCTCGCGCCGGGCCCGCCGCCCCTCGGGCGCCAGCGCGGGAAATCCCTCCAGGTACCCGGACAGCTCCACCCGCTGCATGCGCGCCTCCCGGTTGCGCCG
>JALUTW010000273.1 GCA_027021685.1 Chromatiales bacterium
GTGGCCATCTGGGTGGCGGCGGGACGCATCGACCTGACCCTGGCCCCGGGTGGCGCCCTGTTCCTGGCCCTGTTGCAACTGCTGGTGTTCTGCCTGTTCGCGGTGAGCGGCCTGCGGGTACTGCTGCTGGGGGGCCAGGCCGTGCCCCGTTTCGGCATCGCCACCTGGTCGGCCCGCGAGGCGCGGTTCCTGGGCTGGCTGCTGCTGGTGTACCTGGCGTGGGTGTCCTGCGCCATGGTGCTCACGGTGGCGGCGGCCCTGGTGCTGTCAGGCCCGGCCGCAGTCTCGCTGGCCCTGGTGCGGGGCCTGTTCTGGTTCAGCCTGGTGCCGGCAGGCTGGGTGCTGGCGCGCATGGTGCTGGTACTGCCGGCGGTGGCAGCAGGAGATCGGCGGAGAGCGGGCGAGGTGTGGCGGGCCACCCGCGGCGCAGGCTGGCGCCTGGCTGCGGTGGTGTCCGTGATTCCGGCGGTCCTGGCGGTGCTGCGCGATCCCCTGCTGGCGGCGGGCCTGCCGGTCTGGGGCCAGGCCGGCGTGGCCCTGGCCGGTGCCGCCCTCATGCTGCTGGAATTCGCCCTGCTGGCGGCGGCCTATGGGACCGTGTTCGGGCGTCGGATCCCGTGTGACGGAAGCCGGGACCGCATATCCGGACAACCGCTCTGAAATACCAGCCGCCGTGACCTGATCGCGGCCGCGTGACATGAAGCGGAGGTGCCGGGCGGATTTCGCCCGTGTTTACCCGGGCCTCTGTCTTCCGTCCTCTGTTCTCTATCTTCCGTCTTCTGTCCTCTGTCTTCTGAATCCCAGTCCCCTTACAACAAAGGCACCATGAGCAGGGCCACGATGTTCATGATCTTGATGAGGGGGTTGATGGCCGGGCCGGCGGTGTCCTTGTACGGGTCGCCCACGGTGTCACCGGTGACGGCCGCCTTGTGAGTCTCGGAGCCCTTGCCGCCTAGGTTGCCGTCCTCGATGTACTTCTTGGCGTTGTCCCAGGCGCCGCCGCCGGTGGTCATGGAGATGGCCACGAACAGGCCGGTGACGATGGACCCCACGAGCAGTCCGCCCAGGGCCTGGGGGCCCAGCAGCAGTCCCACCAGGATGGGCACAAGCACCGGCAGCAGCGAGGGCAGGATCATCTCGCGGATGGCGGCCTTGGTGAGCATGTCCACCGCGGTGGAGTAGTCGGGCTTGGTGGTGCCTTCCATGATGCCCGGGATCTCGCGGAACTGGCGCCGGACCTCCTCCACCACCGCGCCGGCGGCGCGGCCCACCGCTTCCATGGCCTGGGCGGCGAAGAAGTAGGGCACCAGGCCGCCGATGAACAGGCCGATGATCACCAGATGGTTGGACAGGTCGAAATCCAGCACCGCGCCCAGGTGCAGGCCCAGGTCGCGGGTGTAGTCCGAGAACAGCACCAGCGCCGCGAGGCCGGCGGAACCGATGGCGTAGCCCTTGGTCACCGCCTTGGTGGTGTTGCCCACCGCGTCCAGGACATCGGTGCGCTGGCGCACCTCCGGTTCCAGCTCCGCCATCTCGGCGATGCCGCCGGCGTTGTCGGTGATGGGCCCGTAGGCGTCCAGGGCCACGATGATGCCGGTCATGGACAGCATGGCGGTGACCGCCACCGCGATGCCGTAGAGCCCGGCCAGGGAATAGGACAGCAGGATGCCGGCGCACACCACCAGCACCGGGGCCGCGGTGGCGCGCATGGACAGGGCCAGGCCGGCGATGATGTTGGTGGCGTGGCCGGTCCCCGACGCCTCGGCCACGCGCCGCACCGGCTTGAACTCGGTGGCGGTGTAGTACTCGGTGATGATCACCAGGGCCGCGGTCACACCCAGGCCCACCATGGCCGCGCCCCACAGGTGGGACACCGCGTAGGGCACCCGGCCTTCCAGCAGCCAGGCGGTGGCCGGCCAGTAGGCGATGGCGGCCAGCACGCCGGAGGTGATGAGGCCGCGATAGAGCGCGTTCATCACCTTGCCGCCCTCCCGCACCCGCACCACGTAGGTTCCGATGATGGAGGCGAGGATGGAAATGCCGCCCAGCACCAGCGGGTAGAGCACGGCCTCGGCCGAGGCGCCCTCGAAGGTGAAGGCCCCCAGCAGCATGGTGGCGACGATGGTCACGGCGTAGGTCTCGAACAGGTCGGCGGCCATGCCGGCACAGTCACCCACGTTGTCGCCCACGTTGTCGGCGATGACTGCGGGGTTGCGCGGATCGTCCTCGGGGATGCCGGCCTCCACCTTGCCCACCAGGTCGGCACCCACGTCGGCGCCCTTGGTGAAGATGCCGCCGCCCAGGCGGGCAAAGATGGAGATGAGCGAGCCGCCGAAGGCCAGGCCCACCAGCGGTGCCAGGCTGGTCTCCTCGCCGGCCGGGGTGGCGGCCTGCAGGATGGCGTAATAGCCGGCCGTGCCCAGCAGGCCCAGGCCCACCACCAGCATGCCGGTGATGGCACCGCCGCGGAAGGCCACCTGCAGGCCGTCGTTGAGTCCCCGCCGGGCCGCCTCCGCAGTGCGGGCGTTGGCACGCACCGAGATGCTCATGCCGATGGCGCCGGCGGCCCCGGACATCACCGCGCCGAGGGCAAAACCCACGGCGGTCCAGACATCCAGCGCCACCAGGATGACGATGAACAGAATGACACCGACGGCGGCAATGGTGGTGTACTGTCGCTTGAGGTAGGCGCTGGCGCCTTCCTGCACCGCGCGCGAAACCTTCTGCATGGCGTCGGTGCCGGGGGACAGGGCCAGGATGCGGTAGATGTAGAACACCCCGTAGGCGATGGCCAGCAGGGCGGCGGCGAGGGCAAAGATGAGTCCGATCGACACGGCGTTTCCCCCTTGTTTTTCTCAGTGTTGGGCCTGGAATTGGTCAGGTCACGACGACCGATGCTACCATGTTCCCTTGGCGTCACAACCGCATGCCGTTTATGCCCCCATGACCAGAACCTATGTTTCAATACAGTGCACAGGGTCTTGGAAGCTGTCCCGGGATTCCGCGCGGGTCGCGTTGTGAATCCGCGGCCGCGCCGGCCGGGCAGACGGGGTCCGGCTCCATTTCCCTGGACGTGGGGGCAGTTTCGCAGGATGGTGTCCGGCGGGTGTTCCATGACCTGATGCACGGCCGTGCACGATCCTGATCCCGCCCGTTCCCGCTTTCCCGATCACTTCAGCCGGCAGGCTGCCGGTTATGCCCGTCATCGGCCCGTGTATCCGGCGGCACTCTGCCGGTGGATCGCGGAACAGGCGCCGGCTCGCGAACGGGCCTGGGACTGCGCCGCGGGCAGCGGCCAGGCCGCAGCGGAGCTGGCCAGGCACTTTGCCACGGTCGTTGCCACGGATGCTGCACCGGCCCAGCTGGCGCAGGCACCGGCCGGCCTGCCCAGGGTGGTGGCCCTGGCCGAGGCGATGCCGCTGGCACGCTGCAGCGTGGATGCGGTGACCGTGGCCCAGGCCCTGCACTGGCTGGATCTGGAACGGTTCTACGCCGAGGTCCGGCGGGTGTTGCGGCCGGGCGGGGTGCTGGCGGCCTGGTGCTACGGCCTGGCCCGCGTCACGCCGGACGTGGACGCGGTGGTGTACGAGCTGTACGAGGACTGCCTGGGGCCCTTCTGGCCGCCGCAGCGCCGGCTGGTGGAGGCGGGCTATGCCGGCCTGCCGTTCCCGTTTTCCCGGTTGGCGGTGCCGCCCTTTGTCATGGAGACATGCTGGACGCTGGACGACCTCACCGGTTACCTGGGGACCTGGTCGGCGGTGCAGCGTTACCGCCAGGCCCGCGGCGCCGATCCCGTGGACCGGTATCTGCCGCGCCTGCAGGCGGCCTGGGGGCCGGCCCGGGAGCGGACGGTGCAGTGGCCGCTGGCGGTGCTCGCGGGACGGGTCCCGTCCTGACAGCGGCCCGGAGGTGTCCAATGGGACACCGGCGGAAGACCAGTGCGTTCGCCCGGATCAATGATTTGCTAAATGCGCGGTGGCCGTGGTCGATATATGATGAGTGGTGCGTCCTGCGGGCGGCATTTTCAGGGAGAGCTCTGACATGTCTTCACTGGCCGGTGTCATGACATCGCGGCACTTTTTCATCTTCTTCTGGATCATTGCGGTGGCTGTGCCACTTGCCTATGCCGGCTATACCCAGCATGTGTGGGAAGATTTTTTCATCACCTTCAAGTATTCCCGTAACCTGGTCGAGGGCCTGGGGCTGGTCTACAACGAGGGGGAACGGGTCCATGGTTTCACTTCGGTGATCAACACGCTGCTGCCGGCGCTTTTCTACTGGCTGAGCGGGGCGCAGTCATGGGAGCCGGCCCTGTGGGGCTACCGCGTGATCAGTGCGCTGTTCTTTGCCACGGCGGGATGGGTGGTGTTTCGCCACTTGTGGCATGAGGCCGAGACGCCACGTGCAGCTCTGTGGCTGTTCGCGGTCCTGTACCTGTTCTCGCCCAAGATCGTGATCTTCACCGCCAACGGCATGGAGGCCGGTTTCCTGGTGTTTTTCACCATCACTGCGGCCCTGTTGCTGTATGACTCGGCCGAGCGCCACTGGAAGTGGCTGGGGGTGCTGTGGGCCGGCCTCATGTACACGCGACCCGACGGTTTCGTGTACGCGGCGGGGATGTCGGCGGCGGCGCTGATTCTGGCCACCGACCGCCGTGCCCTGTTCCGGCATCTGTTCCATGCGGCTCTGCTGGGTATCGCGCTGTACCTGCCCTGGTTCGTCTTCGTCTGGTGGTACTACGGAACGCCGGTCCCCCATACCATCATCGCCAAGAGTGTGTACGGACTGGGGCGGGAACTTGCACTGGGGCAGTGGCTGCTGTCGTATCTCTACAACATGGGCCAGGTTCTGGCTGGACCGTTTCAGCCCATTTATTTCGGTTACGGCGGATGGGCGCCCTGGATCGTTGTGTTCAGCTATCTGGCGGGGGCGTTCTGCTTCATCTACTGGCTGCTGCCGGTGGGGGACCGGCTCGGCCGCTACCTGTCCCTCCAGTATGTGTCTGGCACGGCCTATCTGGCTTTTCTGGGCACCCGGGGCACCGTGTTCGACTGGTACTTCCCTCCACTGGCCGTGATCGGGACGGTGGTGCTGGCGCGGGGCGTTCCCATTGTCTGGCGGCGCTACCTTGCAAAAGGGTGGCTGCGCCACGGGGGGGCGGTGGCCGGGGCCGGACTGGCCGTGGCCCTGGTGGTGGTATTCGCGAGCGTGACCTGGCAGATGAAGGTGCAGCAGCAAGTGGTGGAAAACGGCCAGCGTGCGGTACTTGGACGCTGGCTGGCAGAGCACAGTGGTCCGGGCGATACCCTGCTGCTGGAGCCCCTGGGCTACATCGGTTATTTCAGCGGCCTGCGTACCTTCGACTGGCCGGGACTGGTATCGCCCCGAACCGTGGCGGTGTGCCGCAAGTACGGTGGTTCCGACTGGCGGCTGCTGGCCCGGGAGATCGGACCCACCTGGCTGGTGGTGCGGCCGTTCGATCTGGCACGGCTCAATGCCGATCCCTGGTTCAAGCGCCACTATGAGCTGGTGAAGGTCTTCGACGTGGTGCCCGAGATCTTCAGGCACAAGGGTGTGCCCGGTATCGGCTACCTCATGTTCGACGCCCGGTTCCTGGTCTTCCGGCGCCAGGCACGGCCGCTGGCCGAAGCGGAGGCGGCCGGTTCCTGAATCCACCCTCAGCCGGTGCTTTCCACCCGGTCGCGGCCGTTCTGCTTGGCCCGGTAGAGGGCGGTGTCGGCGGCGCCCAGGATCTCCACCGCATCGCGTTCGCCCCGGGTGTCGGCCAGCCCGATGGAGACGGTGACGCCGGGCAGGCGCCGGCCGTCGTCGGCATGGATGGCGCAGGCCCGCACCGCATCACACAGGCGCTGGGCGATGGCCCGGGCCTGGACTGCATCGGTTTCCGGCATGACGATGGCGAACTCCTCGCCCCCGTACCGGGCGGCGACGTCGGTGGGGCGCACGTTGGCCTCGATGACCTCGGCCACCGCACGCAGGGCACAGTCGCCGGCCAGGTGGCCGAGGGTGTCGTTGTAGCGTTTGAAGTGATCCACGTCGAGCATGAGCACGGCCAGCGGCAGGCCGTTCTTGTGGCAGCGTTCCAGCAGCCGCGGCAGGGTCTCGGCCAGCCAGCGGCGGTTGCCGAGGTTGGTGAGGGGATCGATGCGGGCGGTCCGCTCGTGCAGGCGTTGCTGGGCGCGGCTTTCGACGATGGCCTGGTTGTTGTCACGCATGCGGCGCGAAAAGGTGAACAGCAGGTTGCGTGCCACGGCGTGGGACCGGTTGATGAGCGACCACAGCACGTGGCCGTCCAGGCGCAGCAGGTGGCAGTCGGTGTCGGCCACCACCGTGGCCGAGGGCGGTGCGCCCTCGATGATGGACATCTCGCCCACACAGGCCCCTTCTTCGAGGTAGGTGTGTATCTCGGCCTCGCCGGCGCGCTCCAGTTGCACGGCCAGGCGGCCCGTGAGCACGATCCAGGCCGTGCTGTTGGGTTCCGCCGGGGTCAGCAGGACGGTGCCGGCGGCCACGGCTTCCACGTTCACGCATTCCAGCAGCCACTCCAGGGCCTCGGGTGATTCGCCCTCGAACAGCGGCAGCTCCGCCAGCATGCGGGCGGTGAGCTGCGGCGTTTCCGCGGTGGGGTCCGGGGGCATGGCCGGTGTTTCCTGTGTCATGGGGCATCCGTGGCGTCTGGGGCTCCACCGGGAAATATCGTCCACCGGGACCCCGGCGCACAGTCTCCGGGGCCATGGATTGGGCCAAATGTGAGACGGGTCACAGGCCGGGTGTGCGGGCGCTATCATGCGGCCCATGAACGGAACGGACACGGGCGCCCTGCCGCCGGCCTTCGTCTCGCGCCTGCACCGGCTCCTGGGCGGCGACGGGGCCGGGCGGGTGCTGGCCGCGCTGGCCGCACCGCGGCGCACCGCCTTCCGCGTCAATCCCCTGTGTTGCACCGATCCCGGGGCCGCGCTGGCGGAGCTGGCCGCGGCCGGCGTGGAACCGGTGCCCCTGGAGTGGCTGCCCGGAGTCTTCCACGTCGCCCCGGATCAGAGGGGAGCGCTGACCCGCAGCGGGCCGGTGACGCGCGGGGAACTCTACATCCAGAACCCGGCCTCCATGCTGCCGCCGCTGGCCCTGGCGCCGGGTTCCGGCGACGAGGTGCTGGACCTGGCCGCGGCGCCGGGCAGCAAGACACTCCAGCTCGCAGCCATGGTGGCGGCGCCCTCGCAGGTGGCGGCGGTGGAGGCGGTGCGGGGGCGCTTCTTCCGCCTGCGGGCCAACCTGGCCCGGCACGGGGCCGGCGCCGTGCGCACGTATCTGAAGGACGGTGGCCGCGTCTGGCGGCGGGTGGGCGAACGTTTCGATGCCGTTCTGCTCGACGCCCCCTGTTCCGCCGAGGGCCAGTTTCATCTGTCGGTGCCGGCCAGCTTCGCTTACTGGAGCGAACGCAAGGTGCGGGAGATGGCGCACAAGCAGCGGCGCCTGCTGGCCTCGGCGGTGCACTGCGCGCGCCCGGGCGGTGTCATCGTGTATGCCACCTGCACCCTGGCGCCGGAAGAGAACGAGGCCGTGGTGGACGCGGTGCTGCGGCGCTTTCCCGGCGTGCTGGAGGTGGAGCCGGTGCCGCTGGAGGTGCCCGGCGGGCTGCCCGGGCGCACCGCCTGGGAGGATGCCGTCTATGATCCCCGGCTGGCACGGGCCCTGCGCATCCTGCCCGACGGGCTCATGGAGGGGTTCTTCATCTGCCGCCTGCGCAAGACTGCATCCACCGCCGGAGACAGCCGGGGAAGGCGGTCGTCTGAAAACTGGTAGGCGCGGGGCCTTGCCGCGATGCTGCCGGGAAAGCCGGAGACGATTGTTCCCTTCTGGCGCGGCTTCGGGAGAGCAGCAGGGTCAGTGGATCGGCAAGGCCCGGTTCCTGCCCCCTCGCCCCGACCCTCTCCCCCGCGATGCGGGGGAGAGGGAGATGGAACAATCAGTTGCAGCCTCGACACTTCACCGTGTACGAAAAAACGGTCCCCTCCGGGAGAGGGGCAGGGTGAGGGGATGCAATGGTCCCGGCGCCACGGGACGCTCAGGACGACAGGCGCCCGGCGCTGTCGCGGCCGGCGAGCAGGCGGCGGAACTCGTCCGCCGGCACCGGTTCGCTGATGAGAAAGCCCTGCACCGAGTCGCAGCGGTGGTCGCGCAGCCACTTGAGCTGGGCCTCGGTCTCCACGCCCTCGGCCACCACGTCCATGCGCAGGCTGTGGGCGATGTTGATCATGGCCTCCACCAGGGCGCAGTCGTCGTGATCGTCGGGCACGCCCTGGATGAAGCTGCGGTCGATCTTGAGGGTGTCCACGGGAAAGCGCTTGAGATAGTTGAGCGAGGAGTAGCGGGTGCCGAAGTCGTCCAGCAGCAGCTTGAGCCCCATGGCCTTGAGCTCGCGGAAGATGGTGTCCACCTCCTCGGTGTGTTCCACCAGGACCCCTTCGGTGATCTCCAGGCCCAGGTCCTGGGCGTCGATGCGGGTGACCTCGAGGATGGTGCGCAGGGCATCCACGTAGCCGCTGTCCGTGAACTGGCGGCCGGAGACGTTGACGGTGGTCAGCAGCCGCGGCAGGCCGTCCTTGTGCCAGGCGGCGATCTCGCGGCACACCGCGTCCAGCAGCCACTTGTCCAGCGAGGTGACCATGCCGCTCTCTTCCGCCGCATCGATGAAGGTCTCCGGTGCCAGCAGGCCGCGTTCGGGGTGGGCCCAGCGGATGAGGGCCTCGGCCCCCAGGATGCGGCCGGAAGCGGTCTCCACCCGGGGCTGGAAGAACAGCCGGAACTCGCGGTTCTGCAGTGCCCGGCGCAGCTCCACCTGGCGCAGGAGCTGCTCGCTCACCTCCTCGGACATGCGGGTGTCGTAGAAGCGGTACTGGCTGCCGCCCTCCTGCTTGGCGCGGTACATGGCGGTTTCGGCATTCTTGACGAGCGCGGCCACGTCACGGCCGTCGTTGGGATAGACGGCGATGCCGATGCTGATGGTGAGGAACACGTCCAGCCCGTCGTGGTAGTAGTGGCCGGAGACGTATTCCGCCATGCGGTCGGCGACGCTGGCGGCGTGCCGGGCCAGGTGGCTGCCCTGCAGGATGACGGCGAACTCGTCGCCCCCGAGGCGGGCCAGGGTGTCGAAGGATCGCAGGCAGTCGCGCAGCCGGGCGGCCACCTGCTTCAGCAGGGCATCGCCGAAGGCGTGGCCGTAGGTGTCGTTGATGGTCTTGAACGAGTCGATGTCGATGAGGAACACCGCGATCTCCGGCCCGAAGCGTTCCACGTTGGCGATGGCATACTCCAGCCGGTCCTCGAGCAGGGCCCGGTTGGGCAGATTGGTGAGGGCGTCGTGCGTGGCCAGGTGCTCGGCCTCGCGGATCTTGGCCTGCAGCTCCAGGTTGGTGTGGCCCAGTTGCCGCAGCAGGGCCAGGAAGAACAGCGGCATGATGATGATGCCCAGCAGCAGGCCGATGACCAGGGGCGGGTGGCTGGCCCAGGCCGGGCTGGTGAGCGTGGCGGCGAGGAAACCGGTGACCGCCGCCGCGGTGGCCACGTGCAGGAAGTGGGAGCCGAAGCGCAGCCCGTTGCCCACCGCGATCCAGAGGTACAGCGGATAGAACACCGCCGCCGCGGTGCCGAAGGCGTGCACCACCAGGGACAGGATGGTGACATCCGCCACGATGGTGGCATACAGGCGCCAGCCGCGGGTGACGGGGAAGCGGCTGATCACCAGGTAGTGGACGATGCTGCCCAGCAGGTAGGCGTAGGCGGCCGCAGCCGCCACCCGCTGCAGGGGGGTCTGCAGGCCCAGCAGCGTCTCGTAGACCAGCAGCAGGAGGACGCCGGC
>JALUTW010000274.1 GCA_027021685.1 Chromatiales bacterium
CTGGACGGTCCCGGCGGCGACGCCATGGCCCGCACCACCAAGAAGAACCTCAAGAAGCTCATGGCGGTGGTGTTCATCGAGTACAAGCCGGTGACGCGGGAGGTCGATGGCGAAATCAGAACCGTGCTGGAGAAAAAGGAGACGGTCATCAACGTGGCCACCATCCAGGGGGTGTTCTCCAAGCGCTTCCAGATCACGGGCCTGGACAGCCCGCGCGAGGCCCACGATCTGGCGCTGCTGCTGCGCGCCGGTGCGCTGGCGGCGCCCATCCGCTTCGTCGAGGAACGCACCATCGGTCCCAGCCTGGGCAAGGAGAACATCGCCCAGGGCACCAAGTCGGTGATGGTGGGCATGCTGCTGGTGCTGGTGTTCATGGCGGTGTGGTACCGGGCCTTCGGCGTGGTGGCCGACCTCGCCCTGGTGGTGAACCTGGTGCTCATCGTCGCCGCCCTGTCGCTGTTCCAGGCCACGCTGACCCTGCCCGGCATCGCCGGCATCGTGCTCACCGTGGGCATGGCGGTGGACGCCAACGTGCTCATCTTCGAGCGCATCCGCGAGGAGCTGCGCAACGGCAACACCCCGCAGGCCTCCATCCACGCCGGCTACGCCAAGGCCCTGGAGACCATCGCCGACGCCAACATCACCACCCTCATCGCGGCGGTGGTGCTGTTCATCTTCGGCACCGGCCCCATCAAGGGCTTTGCGGTGACCCTGTCCATCGGCATCGTGACCTCCATGTTCACCGCCATCATGGGCACCCGTGCCGTGGTCAACCTCGCCGTGGGCGGCCGGCGCATCAAGCGGCTGTGGATATGAACGGGTGGCGGCCGGCAAGTGACGGACGGCAGGGCCGGGAGGCACCGCGCCCCGCACCCCGCGTCCCGTTCCCGGAACGAAGGAGCTAGGCCATGCAGTTCTTCGGCAAGGCGACCCGCATCGACTTCATGGGCAAGCGCTGGCTGGCGGTGGGGCTGTCGGCGATCCTCATCGCCGGCTCCATCGCGGCCCTGGCCATGCGGGGACTCAACCTGGGCCTGGACTTCACCGGCGGCACCCTGCTGGAGGTGGCCTACCCGGAGAACGTGGACCTGCCGCCCATCCGCCGGGCCCTGGCCGAGGCCGGGTACGACGATGCCGTGGTCCAGCACTTCGGCACCCCGCGCGAGGTGCTGGTGCGGGTGGCGCCGCGCGAGGATGTGACCTCGGCCGAGATCGCGGACGAGATCCTGAAGGTGCTGGCGGAGGCCGCCGGCGGCCGGGTGGAGATGCGGCGGCAGGAGTTCGTGGGACCGCAGATCGGCGAGGAACTGCGCGACGACGGCGGCCTGGCCATGATCATCGCCCTCGGCTTCATCCTGCTCTATGTCATGATCCGCTTCGAGTACCGCCTCGCCCTGGGCGCGGTGGCGGCCCTCGTCCACGACGTGATCATCACCGTGGGCGCCTTTGCCGTGTTCCAGTGGAGCTTCGATCTCACCGTGCTGGCCGCGGTGCTGGCGGTCATCGGCTACTCGCTCAACGACACCATCGTGGTGTTCGACCGCATCCGCGAGAACTTCCGCAAGCTGCGCAAGGGCACGCCGGTGGAGGTGGTCAACGTCTCCCTCAACCAGACCCTGTCACGCACCCTCATGACCTCGCTCACCACCCTGCTGGTGCTGGTGGCCATGTTCTTCCTGGGCGGGGAGATGATTCACTCCTTTGCCATCGCTCTCATCATCGGCGTGCTGGTGGGCACCTACTCGTCCATCTACGTGGCCAGCACCGCCGCCCTGGCCCTGGGGGTCACGCGGGCCAACCTCATGCCGGTGCCCAAGGAGGGTGCCGAGCAGCCGCGCGGGCCCTGAGGCCTGGAATGTGATCCCCGTCACAGTTCACTTGCATTGACTAAGGGAAACCCTCAATCACCCCCGGGATCTCCCGGGGGTGACCCAGGGATTTCCCCAATTGACATCCCGCCGGAGGTCTGGCACCTGTAGGGCATCTCCCCAGGAATGCAAGGAGACCGCCCATGGACGAGCACACCCTGGCCCTCCCCTCCGCCGACACCAGCCAGTTCCACTTCCGCCTCCAGGGCCTTCCCGACGACACCTTCTCGGTGCTGGGCTTCGAGAGCGAAGACCACGGCCTGTCGCGGGACTACACCTTCAAGGTCGAGCTGGAG
>JALUTW010000275.1 GCA_027021685.1 Chromatiales bacterium
GATGGACGGGTCCGGGAACCCCGGGATGCGGTCCTTGAGCTGCTCGCGGTTGGGCGGCGTGGTCTCGATGATGCCGAAGTCCAGGGCCCCGGCCAGGCAGGCGGCGGCGCAGGCGGGCTTGAGGCCCACCTCCAGCCGGTCCACGCACATGTTGCACTTCTGCACCTGCCCTTCCACCGGGTCGAGCTGCGGCGCATTGTAGGGACAGACCCAGGTGCAGTAGCCGCAGCCGAAGCAGATGTCCGGGTCCTGCAGCACCGCGCCGTACTCCGCGTACTTGGTGTAGGCCCGCGTGGGACAACCCTTGAGGCACACCGGGTTGTCGCAGTGGTTGCAGGCCATGGAGATGTTGATGCGGCGGTAGGCCGGCCAGGTGCCTCCCTCCACGTAGCCCACGGCGCGGAAGGCCAGGTGGGGGGGCAGGTTGTTCTTCTCCGAGCAGGCCGACTCGCAGGCATGGCAGGCGATGCAGTTGTCGGCGTTGAAATAGAAGCCGTGCTGCTTGTAGCGGTTGGGGTTGTTCCCGACGGACGGGTCGCCGTTGATGTTGAGGCTCTTGCCCGCCAGCGGGTGATCCTCGTCCACGAGCTGGATCCGCTTGCCGTAGCGGTTGGTCTCGGGCGGCTCCGCCTCCGGAATGAAGGCATAGCCCGGTTCGTCGTCGCGTACCTTGTACATTTTTCAGAAACCGCCTGTTTCAGTCATTCAACACGTTCAACGTACACGCCTGCGCGTTGAATCCAGATATCAATAGCTTCTCGCCGCCAGGTTGCGCTCGGCCGCGGCAGCCTGGTCCGCCACCGGTTCCACCCTGACGGCACACTGCTTGTAGGCCGGCTGCCGCGAATGGGGATCCAGCAGGCCCAGGGTGAGGCGGTTGACGCACTCGTGGAAATGGAACGGGATGAACACCATGTCCGGCGGCACCCGCTGGGTGAGCTGGACCATCACCACGGCATCGCCCCGCCGCGAAACCAGGCGCGCATAGCTGCCGTGCTCGATGCCCAGCTCGGCGGCGGCGTCCGGGTTCATCTCCATGTAAGGGGTCGGGCTGAACTTGTTGAGGTTGCCCACCTTGCCCGTGCGGGTGCGCGTGTGAAAGTGTTCCACCACCCGCCCGCTGTTGAGCCAGAACGGGTACTCCTCGTCCGGCCGCTCGTTGTTGTCCTCGAACGGCAGGGGGATGAGCCGTGCCTTGCCGTCCGGGTGCTGGAACACGCCATCGGTGTACAGGCGCGGGCTGCCGGTCTCCGCACCTTCCGGACACGGCCACTGGATGCCGCGTTGCCGCTCGATCTTTTCGTAGGTCATGCCGGAGTAGTCCAGCATCCGGCCCCTGGAAAGCTGCCGCAGTTCCTCGAACACCTCCTCGGCGGTCTCCGGGAAGCGGATCCTCCGCCCCTGCTCGAAGCGCTTCGCCACCTGGTTGAAGATCCAGAGGTCCGGCTTCGAATCGGCATAGGGCGGCACCACGTTGCGCACCAGGTTGACCCGCCGTTCCGTGTTGGTGAAGCAGCCTTCCTTCTCCGCCCACAGCGCCGCCGGCAGGTACACGTGGCTGTACTGGTTGGTCTCCACGTCCTCGTAGGCGTCCTGTACCACCAGGAATTCCAGCTTCTCCAGGGTGCGGCGAATGCGGTCCGTGTTGGGCATGGAGGTCATGGGGTTGGTGGCCACCAGCCACAGGCCCTTGATCTGCCCGGTCTCGATGGCGGGCAGGATGTCGGTCATGAACAGGCCGCGCTTCCTGGGAAAGAACTCCGGATCGATGCCCCAGAAGCGGGCGATCTCCTCCCGGTGCTCCGGGTTCTCCAGGTAGCGGTAGCCGGGCAGGCCCGAGCACGACGACCACTCCCGCGTGCCCATGGCGTTGCACTGGCCGGTGATGGACAGGGAGGTGCCGCCGGGCTTGCCGATGTTGCCGGTGATGAGGTTGAGGTTGTTGATGGCCACCACGCCGTCGGAGCCGTGGGTGGACTGGTTGATGCCCATGGTCCAGATGGTCATGGCCGCACCGGCCCTGGCGTAGGTGCGGGCGACGTTGCGGATGGTGTCCTCGTCGATGCCGCAGATGCGGGCCGCGGTGCGCGGATCGTACTGCGCCACCAGCTCCGCGAATTCGTCGAAGCCGTTGGTGTGGGCATCGATGTACGCCCGGT
>JALUTW010000276.1 GCA_027021685.1 Chromatiales bacterium
GGGTGCGGCTGCCGGCGGACGGTGCTTCGGTGAAGGGTCCGGCGGTGACCATCGAGGGATCGGCGTACGCGGCGGCGGGCATCGACCGTGTGGAGGTGAGCACGGACGGCGGGGTGAGCTGGCAGGTGGCTTCGGGGACGAGCACCTGGCGCTATGAGTGGACGGCGCCGGGGGACGGCAGCTACCAGATCCTGAGCCGGGTAATCACCCTGGACGGCGTGCTGGAGAGTCCGGGGCCGGGCAACAGCGTGACCATCGACAGCAGCCTGCCGCAGACTGCGGGCGTGCTGGCGGCGGACGAGACCTGGACGGGCACGGTGACGGTGACCGGCGACATCACGGTGCCGGCGGGGGTGACGCTGACCATCGCGCCGGGCGCGACCATCCGCTTCCGGGCGCTGAACGACGACCAGGGCGGCGGCGTGGAGGCGTCGCGGCCGGAGCTGCTGGTGGAAGGCGACCTGGTGGCGGTGGGCACGGCGGGGTCGCCGATCGTGCTGGGCAGTGACGCGCCGGCGCCGGCGGCGGGTGACTGGGGCGGCATCCGGGTGACGGGCAACGGCCGGCTGACGCTGGACTACGTGACGGTGGAGTACGCCACCACCGGTGTCTACTACGCGGCCGGCGGCACGGGCGTGGTGGCGACGCCGACGGTGAGCAACAGCGTGATCCGCTATCACAGCGGCGGCGGCATCGTGATCCGGGCCAACGACGGGGCGGAGGTGACGGCGACCCTGACGGCCAACCAGGTGCACGACACGGGCGGTCACGCGGTGGAGCTGGGCGAGGGCGGCAGTTCGTACTGGGCGCCGCAGGGGGTGCTGCACGGGGTGCTGGACGGCAACACCCTGTTCAACGTGACCGGCGGCAGCCAGGCGGGGCTGTACGCCCGGGTGGCGGACCTGAGCGTGAGCAACAACCAGGTGCACGACACGGCCGGCAGCGGGCTGGACCTGGTCGTGGACACGGGCGGCGCCACGCTGCGGGGCAACACGGTGTACGCCACGGGGAGCTACGGCGTCTATCTGTACAGCAACCGCAGCGACGGTGCGCTGGTCGTTGACGGCAACCTCATTCATACCACGGGCAACGGGCTGTACGTCTCGACCTACTACGGCAACCTGGACCTGGCCGTCACCGGCAACGAGGTCTACGGGGTGACGAGCAACGGGTTGCATGTCTCTCTCGGCAGCAGCACGCTGAGCCGCCTTGCGGTGAGCGGCAACAACGTGCACGACAACCAGCGGCAGGGTGTTTACCTCGGTGGCTCGGGCACCTTCACCAGCCAGCCGGTGATCCGGGCCAACCGGGTGACGGGCAACGGCGTGCGGCCGGGCGGCCACGCCTACCCGGGCCTCACTGTGAACTGGAGCAGCAGCGCCGTGCCGCTGATTGCGGGCAACGAGATCAGTGGCAACACCGGGCACGGGTTGTACTTCTCCGGCAGCAGTGGTGCCGTCGAGGTGGTCTACAACAGCATTGTCGGCAATGGCATCAATGGTGGAGACGGCATCCGGATCCAGGCTGCCGGGCAGGTGCCGGAGATCCACTTCAACAACCTGGAGGGCAACGGCGACTACGCCCTGTACAACAATGCGGTGCCGGGGGTGGCGGCCGACGGCAACTGGTGGGGCGCGGCGGTGACGACGGAGTTGTCTGCGGGCGGCAATCCGAAGGATGTCAGTGCGATCTACGACATCTACGACGACGGTGCCAAGGGCACGGTGCGTTACGAGCCGTGGCTGGGTGGTGCGCTGACGCTGGGTGACGGTCCCATCTCATGGGTGCGGCTGCCGGCGGACGGTGCTTCGGTGAAGGGTCCGGCGGTGACCATCGAGGGATCGGCGTATGCGGCGGCGGGCATCGACCGTGTGGAGGTGAGCACGGACGGCGGGGTGAGCTGGCAGGTGGCTTCGGGGACGAGCACCTGGCGCTATGAGTGGACGGCGCCGGGGGACGGCAGCTACCAGATCCTGAGCCGGGTGGTGACGACCGATGGCGTCGTGGAGACGCCGGCGCCGGCGCGCAGCCTCACGGTGAACGGCGCGCTGCCGACCCTGGCCGGGACGCTGGCCGGCGACGAGACCTGGTCCGGCAGCATCGAACTCGAGGGCGACCTGGTGATCCCGGCCGGCACCACCCTGACCATCGAGGCCGGCACCACCGTCACCCTGCCGCAGCGCAGCGACGCCACCCTGTCCGGCGCCGACGGCAGCCGCACCGAACTGATCGTGGACGGCAACCTGCTGATCCGGGGCACACCCACCAGTCCGGTGGTGCTGGCGCCCTCGGCCGGCGCCGGCGGCGCCAGCGACTGGTACGGCATCCGGGTGCGCGGCACCCTGGTCATGAGTCATGCCAGTCTGCCGGGCACCCGGGAAGGCGTGCAGTGCCTGGCCGAACAGGCCGGCGACAACGTGGTCTGCGACATCGACAACAGCAGCATCACGGGCGCGGCGAACAACGGCATCACCCTGGCGGCCGACAACGGCGGACAACTGAGGGCGGCGCTGATCGACAATACCCTCGACGGCAGCGGGATGCGTGGCCTGTCGGTTCAGAGCCGCCGCGCCGCTTCCGCCGACGTGGTGGTCGACGGCAACACCATCGTCAACAGCGGCCAGCGGGGCATCGACCTGTATGCGGACGGCTACAGCGGCGCTTCCACCCTGGCGGCCGAGGTGCGCAACAACACCCTGCAGGGCAACGGGGCGCAGGGCCTCTACTTGAGGGCTTACTATGCGGGCACCACGGTGCTGACGCTGGAAGGCAACCTCGTCCAATGTGGCGCGGCCACCAGAGGTGTCGAACTCTCCCTGTACTACGACGATGCCACGAGTCGCTATGCGCTGCGCAACAACGAGATCCACGCCTGCAGCGACGGGGTCAGGGTTTACAGCTATCGTTCGTACAGTGATCCGCAGCTCGAGAACAACTACATCCATGACAACAGTGCTGCCGCCCTCAAGCTGGACAACTACAGCGCCTACCAGTTCGTGCCGACAGTCAGTGGCAACCGGCTGGTCAACAACGACACCGGCCTGTACCTGAAGGCCACGGACGTGGCGGTGGTGAACAACAACGAGTTCGGCGGCAATGTCACCGCCGACATCCAGAACGCCTCGGCCAATGCCGTCGATGCCCGCTACAACTGGTGGGGCCTCGACACCACCAACAACGAGCTGAACCTGGGCACCCATCCGCGCGATCTGCCCAGGATCATCGACAGTTACGACGATGCCAGCCTGGGCACGGTGGACTACAGCAGCTGGCTGACCGCCTTCGCCCAGCCGGCGCCGCCGACGCTGGACCCGGTGACCAGCCCGGTGGCCGCCGCCAGCCAGACATTGACCGGCACCAAGCCGGCCGATACCGGCATCGTCATCAACGGCACCACCCGGGTGCCGGTCGATGCCGCCACCACCTGGACGCTGGACCTGGCGCTGGCCGAGGGCCGCAACGCCCTGGACATCCGCGCCGTCAGCGCCGAGGGCCTGACCAGCACGCCGGTCACTGCCGAGATCCTGCGCGACACCCAGGCGCCGCGGGTGCTGTCCTCCGATCCCGACGACGGCGTGGCCGTCAGCCGGGTGTTCAACCGCATCGAGATCACCCTGTTCGACGACACCACGGCGGTCGATCTGGCCGCCTCGCTGGCCGGCGCCAGCGTCACCGCCGGCGGCGCGGCGGTGCCCGGTACCTGGGCCATCGAGGCCAACCGGCTGGTGTTCACGGCCGACAGCGACTTCACGACCGGCAGCTACCAGGTGGCGCTCAGCCCGGTGGACACGCCGCTGGGCAACAGCGCCCCGGTGACCCTGGGCTTCAGCGTCGACACGGTGCCGCCGGCGGCGCCGGTGGTGGACGCCACGCCGGCCGTCACCACCGCCGCCAGCCAGTCGTTGAGCGGCAGCAAGGAGGCGGGCACGGCGATCTATATCAACGGCGTCGGGCGCGTGCCGCTGGATGCGCTCACCACCTGGCAGTTCGACTACCCGCTGGTCGAGGGCGGCAACGACCTGACCCTGGTAGCGGTGGACGCGGCCGGCAACAGCAGCACGCCGGTGACGGTCAGCATTGTGCGCGACACCCAGCCGCCGCAGTACCTGGGCAGCACGCCGGCCAACGGCGCCTTCATCAACCTGCGGCCGGACAGCATCGCCCTCGGCGCGCAGGATGCCACATCGGGCATCGACGCCGCGGCCACGGCGGCGGCGCTGACGGTGAGCGGCGGCGCGGGCGAGGTGGCCGGTAGCTGGGCGCCGGGTGCAGACCAGATGATCTTCACCCCCGCCGCGCCGCTGGCCGAGGACGCCTATACGGTCGGCGGCCGCCTGTACGACCAGGCCGGCAACTGGACCTCGGTCAACACGGCCTTTACCTATGATGCCACGGCGCCGCCGCTGCCCACGGTCGATCCCGTCACCTCGCCCACCACCAGCGCGGTGCAGACCCTGACCGGCAGCAAGGAAGCCTGGGCCGGTATCCGCATCAACGGCGTCGAGGCCGTCGCGCCCGACAGCGCCACCACCTGGCGCCACGACGTCTCCCTGGTGAACGGCACCAACACCTTCGACATCGGCGCCTTCGACCGCGCCGGCAACCAGAGCGCCACCACCCGGGTCGAGATCCTGTTCGACGACATCGCGCCGCTGCCGGTCAACACCCTGACGGTCGACGCCGCGCGCGCCGGCGACAACGCGCGGCTCGACTGGAGCGGCTACGACGAGGCGCTGCACGGCGACGTGGCCGCCTACCGGGTGTATGTCTCCCCGTCGCTGTTCACCCGCACCGACGGCCTGACGCCGGCGGCCACGGTGCCGGCCGGCACCTTCAGCCACGAGCTGGGCGGGCTCGCCAGGGGCTCGACCTACTACTTCGCCGTGGTGGCCGTGGACAACAACGGCAACGCCAATCCCTCGGTGACGCCGGTAATGGCCACCGTCACCGATGCCGTGCCGCCGGAAGAGGTTGGGGCGGTGACTGTGGAACCCCTGGCCACCGGCCTGCGGCTGAGCTGGGTCGCCTCGGCCAACAGCGCCGGCGACCTGGCCGGCTACAATCTCTACCTGGACGGCGCCGCCACGCCGCAGCAGGTGGATGCCGCCACCACCCGTCATGAATTCACCGGCCTTGCGCCCGCCACCCAGTACAGCATCCGGGTGACGGCGCGCGACAACGACGGCAATGAGACGACCGGCGTGCAGGTCACCGGCGTGACCCTGCTCGACAACCCCACCGGCCTGGCGGTGCAGCCCTTCAGCGGCATGGTCGAGCTGAGCTGGAACCCCGTCCAGCCGGCCGGCCTGGTGCAGCAGTACGCCCTCTATGTTGCCACCAGTGACTATGCCGACGTCAGCACCATGGCCCCCGCACTGGTGGTCGGCGCCGGCACCACCACGGCGAAGCTGGCCGGCCTCACCGACGGCACCACCTATTACTTCGCCGTGACCACCATCAACCTGTCCGGCGGGCAGAACACCGCGGTCGCCACGGTGGCGGCGGCGCCGGTGGCCGATACCGAGGGTCCGGTCATCGGGTCGGTCGCCTACGACGGCGCGCCGCTGGCCGCCGGCGCCACCCTGACCCGCAACGGCACGGTGACGGCGACGGCCGACGACCCGGCCGGCGTGGCGCAGCTGGAGTTCCAGTGGGACGGCGCCGCCATCGGCCGCGACACCAGCGCGCCCTACGGCGCCGCCCTGAACCTGATCGATTCGACCGACGGCGCCCACACCCTGACCCTGCGCGCCTGGGACAGCCTGGGCAATGTCTCGACGCTCGCCCTCCCGGTGACGGTGACCCTGGCGCCGCCGCCGGCGCCGGTGGTGACGGCGCCCGCCGCCGGTCTGCGCACCCGCCAGGACAAGGTGACCTTCGAGGGCACGGCGGAGCCGGGCAGCAGCCTGACCGTCACCCGCGGCGGCACGCCCGTGGCCGGGCCGGCGCCGGTGGACGCCTTCGGCGCCTTCCGGCTGTCGGTGCCGCTGGTGGCGGGCGACAACGATCTCCAGGCCTACGCCAGCAACCGCGGCGGCGACGGTCCCGCCAGCGCCGTGATCCGCGTCAGCCGCGACGACAGCATCCCCGCTGCGCCCTCCGGCCTGGCCGCCAGCGCAGTGGAGGCGGGCGGCATCCGCCTGAGCTGGATGGCGCAGACCGACGCCACCGTCGCCGGCTTCAACGTCTACCGCGCCCCGGCGCCCTTCACCACCCGGGCCGAGGCCGTGCGGGTCAACGCGGCACCGCTGGCGGACGGCGTCTACCTGGACACCCCGCCCGCGGAAGGCAGCTGGTACTACCGGGTCGAGACGGTCAACGACCTGGGCACGGCCAGCGCGCTGTCCAACCAGGCCGAGGGCGTCTCCGACAACACGCCGCCGCAGGCCAGCCGCATCGCCTTCAGTCCCCGCGGCGCCTTCGATCCGGTGAGCGGCCGCCTGGGCGTGGGCGGGGTGGACGTCACGGTCACGGTCAGCGAGCCGCTGCTGGCGGCACCCTTCCTGACCCTGACGCCGGCGGCGGGCCTGCCCGTGGTCATCGACCTCCGGCCGGCCGGTGACCTGAGCTACCAGGGCTTCTTTGCCATCGAGGCGACCACGCCGAGCGGCGTCGCCAACCTGGCCTTCTCGGCCCGCGACCTGGCCGGCAACCGCGGCACCGTCATCACCGAGGGCGGCAGCCTTCTGATCGACACCCAGGGGCCGGTGGTCACCGCCCTGAACGTCACCCCGGCCGACCCCATCCGCAACGATGCGGCGGCGCCGGTCGACGTCCAGTTGGAGCTGATCCTGGATGCGCCGCTGCCCGACGGCCAGGCGCCCACCCTGAGTTATCTGCTGTCCGGCGCCGGCCGGGTGGAGACGCCGCTGGCCGGCGCCGTCAGCGCCGACCGCCAGACCTGGTCGCTGGCCTTCACCCTGCCGGCCGACGCCGGCCAGGCCGAGGTCGAGGAATTACAGTTCCTGTTCAGCGCCCAGGACGATCTCGGTAATACCGGCACCCGCATCGACGCACCCGACCGCTTCCAGGTCTACCAGGGCGAGCTGCCGCCGCTGGCGGTGCCGGCCAGGCTGCGCGCCACGGCCCTGCCGGGCGGCGCGGTGCAGCTCGACTGGGAGCCGGTGGCGGGCGCCGTGGCCTACCAGGTCTACCGCCAGGCGCCGGGCGAGACGGGCCTGACCGAACTGGCCCGCAGCGGCAGCAACGGCTTCCGCGACAGCACCCTGGTCGACGGCAGTTACCGCTACGCCGTCGCCAGCGTGCGCCAGGCCAATGGCCAGGAGGCGCTGAGCGCGCAGAGCGCGGCGGTGACGGTGGACGCTGATGCCACCGCGCCGGCGGCGCCGGCCGGCCTGGGTCTGAGCCTGGCCGCGCGCGGCGTGGAGGCCGCCTGGCAGGATGCGGCGGTGGGCGGCGAGACGCTGACCTACAACCTGTACCGGGCCGCCGCCGAGATCCTCGATACCAGCGGCCTGACGCCGCTGCAGACCGGCATCGCCGCACTGGCCACCGTCGATCCGGTGCCCGGCGCCGCCGAGCCCTACTATGCGGTGACCGCCGTCGACGCCGCCGGCAACGAGTCGCCGCCCTCGGCCTCGCAGTACCTCAACGCCGACCTGCTGCCGGTGGCCGACCTGCGGGTGGAGCGCAGCGGCGACGGCCTGCCGGTGCTGAGCTGGGCCTACCACGGCGCCAGCCTGTCCGGCTTCCACGTCTACGACGCCACCGGCGGCGGGCGGCAGCGGCTCAACGCCAGCCTGCTGGCGACGCCCACCTACACCGACACCGGCTTCGACGGCCGCAGCCGCGACTACCTGGTGGTGGCGGTGGACGCCAACGGCGTCGAGGGCCTGGAGCGGCGGGTGTTCCTGCCGGCCCTGACGCACGACTTCGAGCAGGCGCCCGACATCCGCCGCGGCGTCTTCAACCGCCTGCGCTACCGGGTGACCAACGACAGCGGCCGGGCGCTGGACGCGGTGGAGCTGGAAGCGACGCTGGGCAGCCGCCAGGTGCGCAGCGCGCCGGTCGCCCTGGCGGCCGGCGAGACCCGCACCCTGGAACTGGTGCTGGGCGGCTTTGCCGACCTGCCCGACGCCGGCACGCTCACCACCCGGCTGCTGATCCAGGGCGCCGGCGGCGAGCTGACCGGCCTGGCGCGCAGCCGCAGCGTCACCGTGACCGACGCGCGGCTGCCGGCCGGCCTGTTGACGCGCGACTTCACCCGCGGCGTGGACGGCGGCGTGCGCTTCTCGCTGCACAACACCGGCGACGTGGAGGTCGAGATCCTGACCGCGGCCGCCGGCGGCGGCAACTCGCCCGACGTGCGTTTCGAGCTGCTGGACGGGGAGGGCAACGTGCTGGAGACGGCGCCCTTCCGCCAGACCACCGGTGACGGCGTGGTGCAGCTCGCCGACGGCCGCACGGTGGCGCGCATCGCGCCCGGCGCCGAGTTCGTCTCCGATGAAGTGCGCCTGCCGGTGCCATCGTCGGCGCCGGACACGCCGACGGTGCGGCTGGTCATCGACCGCCTGCGCTACCGGACCGGGCGGCCGGAGGCGGTCGCCATCGCCGGACCGGGCACCCGCCAGGCGGTCAACCTGGTCGACGTCAGCTACGGCTGCGAGATCCTCACCGTGTCGCCGGCCAGTTCCCGCGGCGACCAGGACATCGTCATCAGCGGCCGGGCCGTCGACCGGTCCACCGGCCTGCCCTTGCCCTATGTGCCGGTGCGGCTGGTGGTCGAACTGCGCGGCTTCGAGCGCCGTTACCAGCCGCTCACCGACGCCGACGGCAACTTCACCCAGCGGTTCTCGCCGCTGCCCGACGAGGCCGGCCGCTACAGCCTGTCCTGCACCCACCCGGATCTGTACGAACGCCCCGAACAGGCCGGCTTCGACATCGGCCGGTTCCAGGTGGGACCGGCGCTGATCCGGTTCCGCGGCCCGGTGTTGCAGGATCACCGGCTGGACATCCGGGTGAGTGCCAGCGAGGCAGCGGCCGCCACCGGCCTGCGGCTGGAACTGGATCCGGCGGCGCTTCCCGGAGGTGCGCTGCCGGCCGGCCTGAACCTCACCCTGCCGGCGCCCGTCGCGCTGCCCGAGGGCGGCTCGGTCGTCCTGCCGGTCACCCTCAGCGCCACCGAGGACGTCGACCCGGCCGGCAGCCTGGTGTTGCAGCTCAAGTCGCAGGAGACCGGCAGCGCCGTGCTCGGCGAGGTGCGCATCGACTATCTGTTCACCCCCGTGCCGGGCAATCCACCGCTGCCCAATGCCCGGCCGAAGCTGAGCTACGCGCCGGGCTTTGTCGAGGCGGGCGTGGCGCCCGGCGGCGAGTCGCGGGTCGAGTCCCTGACGCTGGAGAACCCGGGGTCGGCGACGGTCCGCGACCTGCAGGTGATATTGACCCGGCCCGACGGCAGTGCGGCGAACGAGGACTGGATCTTCGTCAGTTCCGACACCACGCCCTTCGACCTGGCGGTCGGCGAGAGGCGCGATGTGTTCCTGACCATCGCGCCGGGCGCCGGCGTGGCGGAAGGCCGGTACGAGTACCGGTTGCGGATCCTGAGCGGTGACCTGCCGCCGGTGGAGGTGCCGGTCTATGTCACGGTGACGGCGTCCAACGTCGGCAACCTGCTGTTCAAGCTGACCGACATCTACACCGCCACCCTGGATGCCAACGGCGATCCCATCCCGGGTCTGGCCGGCGCCGAGCTGCGCCTGCAGCACGAGAAGCAGCCGGCCGTGGAGGCGACTGCGGTCAGCGACGCCTTCGGCGAAGTGCTGTTCCGTGACCTGCCGGGCGGCTGGTACCGCTTCCGGGCCAGCGCCGAC
>JALUTW010000277.1 GCA_027021685.1 Chromatiales bacterium
GGGCCAGCGGTGAGCCACGGGACAAGGCCGGGGCCTATGCCATCCAGGGCCGGGGCGCGGTGTTCGTGGCCGAGATCCGGGGCAGCTACTCGGGGGTCATGGGCCTGCCCCTGTTCGAGACCGCCGGGCTGCTGGCCGCCCGCGGCGTGAGGATTCTGTGACCCGGCCCCGGGCGCGGCCCTGTTAGACTGTATCCCATGAGTGAAGAACTGCTGATCAACGTCACCCCCCAGGAGACCCGCGTCGCATTCATCGAGAACGGCATGCTGCAGGAGGTGCACGTGGAGCGTGCCCGCCGCCGCGGCCTGGTGGGCAATGTCTACTACGGCCGGGTGAGCCGGGTGCTGCCCGGCATGCAGGCGGCCTTTCTCGACATCGGCCTCGAACGCACCGCCTTCCTCCATGCCTCGGACATCGTGCAGCCGCACGAGGAGGGCGGCGGCAACGATGCCGTGCGCCACAACGGCGGCAACATCACCGAGCTGCTGCGCGAGGGCGAGATGGTGCTGGTGCAGGTGGTCAAGGATCCCATCGGCACCAAGGGCGCGCGGCTCACCACCCAGATCTCCATTCCGTCGCGCTACCTGGTCTACATGCCGGGCGCCGAGCACATCGGCGTGTCGCAGAAGATCGAGGACGAGGCCGAGCGCCAGCGGCTCAAGGACTGCGTGCGCCGGTTCATGGGCGAGTTCGATCCCGGCGGCTACATCGTGCGCACCGTGGCCGAGGGCGTGAGCGAGGAGGCCATCCATGCCGACATGCGCTTCCTGCAGAAGCTGTGGGACGCCATCAAGGAAAAGATGAAGAACAACGGTGACGTGGGTCTCATGCACGAAGACCTGCCGCTGGTGATGCGCACCATGCGTGACCTGGTGGGCACCGAGTTCGAGCGCGTGCGCATCGACTCGCGCGAGACCTACCAGAAGGTGCACCGCTTCGCCGAGAAGTTCATTCCGGATCTGGCCGAGCGCATCGAGTACTATCCGGGCGAGCGTCCCATCTTCGATCTCTACGGGGTCGAGGACGAGATCCAGAAGGCCCTGGAACGCAAGGTCCAGCTCAAGTCCGGCGGTTACCTGATCATCGACCAGACGGAGGCCATGACCACCATCGATGTCAACACCGGTGCCTTCGTCGGCCATCGCAACCTGGAAGAGACCATTTTCAAGACCAACCTGGAGGCGACCCAGGCCATCATCCGCCAGCTCCGCCTGCGCAACCTGGGCGGGATCATCATCATCGACTTCATCGACATGTTCGACCCCGAGCACCGGCGCCAGGTCCTGCGGGCGCTGGAGAAGGGGCTGGAGAAGGATCACTGCAAGACCCAGATCAGCGAGGTCTCTTCCCTGGGCCTGGTGCAGATGACCCGCAAGCGCACCCGCGAGAGCCTGGAGCAGGTGTTGTGCGAGCCCTGTCCCACCTGCGGCGGGCGCGGCACACTCAAGACCGCGGAGACCGTGTGTTACGAGATCTTCCGCGAGATCCTGCGCGAGGCGCGCCAGTACGACGCCGAGCGCCTGCTGGTGCTGGCCAGCCCCGAGGTGGTGGACCTGCTGGTGGACGAGGAGTCCACCAGCGTGGCCGAGCTGCAGGAGTTCATCGGCAAGGAGATCCAGCTCCAGGCGGAAGCCCAGTACACCCAGGAGCAGTACGACGTGGTCCTGCTGTAGGCCGGGCCGCCCTCCGTGCCGGCGGCACGGGGCAGCCGGTCCCGCGGCGGCCGCCAACGCCCATGAGTCACGAACCGCGCAGTCCGTGGAAACGCCTGACCCGTGCCGCCTGGTATGCCGGGGTGGCCGGACTGGTGCTGTTCGCCGTCGCCCTCACCGTGGTGCGGTTGTACTTTCCCCGGCTGGAGGGCTACCGCAGCTACGTGGAGCAGCGGGCGGGGGAGGTCCTGGGCCAGACCGTGCGCATCGGGCGCTTCGACGCCCGCCTGGAAGGCCTGACCCCCACTTTCGTCCTCGGCGACGTGCGCCTGCTGGGACGGGCCGGGCGCACCCTGCTGCACGTGGGCGAGGTCCGGGTGGAACTGGCGGTGTGGGAGTCGCTGCGCCGCTGGTCACCGCAACCGGGGGCGGTGGCGGTGTCCGGCATCGCCCTGCGCGTCACCCGCCAGGGTGACGGCAGCCTGCGGGTGCAGGGGCTGCGGCTG
>JALUTW010000278.1 GCA_027021685.1 Chromatiales bacterium
AGCCGGCCGGCCGCTCGGTGGCCGAGGCCGCCGGGGCCAACATCAAGAAGTCGGTGCTGGAGCTGGGCGGCTCCGATGCCTTCGTGGTGCTGGAGGACGCCGACCTGGACCTGGCGGTGAACAATGCAGTGGCCTCGCGTTTTCTCAACTGCGGCCAGAGCTGCATCGCGGCCAAGCGCTTCATCGTGGTGGATGCCATCGCCGAGGACTTTCTCGCCCGCTTCAAGGCCGGGGTGGAGGCGCTGCGGCCCGGCGATCCCATGGACGAGGCCACCACCCTGGCCCCCATGGCACGGGCCGACCTGCGCGACGAGCTGCACCGGCAGGTCACCGACAGCATCGAGGCCGGGGCGGTGGCGGTGACCGGCTGCGCGCCGGTGGAGGGCAGCGGCGCCTTCTACCGGGCGTCCATCCTCGACCGCGTGACGCCCGGCATGCGCGCCTACCACGAGGAGCTGTTCGGGCCGGTGGCCATCGTCATCCGCGCCCGCGACGAGGCCGACGCCCTGCGCATCGCCAACGATTCGCCCTTCGGCCTCGGCGGCAGCGTGTGGACCCGCGACAGTGCCCGCGGCGAGGCCTTCGCCCGCCGCCTGCAGGCCGGCTGCTGCTTCGTCAACGGCATGGTCAAGAGCGACCCGCGCCTGCCCTTCGGCGGCATCAAGCGTTCGGGCTACGGCCGCGAGCTGTCCCGCCACGGCATCCGCGAGTTCGTCAACGTCAAGACCATCTGGATCGCCTGAGCCGCCGGTGGCGGAGGCGTGGCTGTGGTATGCCCTGGCCGGCGCCGCCGCCGGCCTGGCCGCGGGCCTGCTGGGAGTGGGCGGCGGGCTCGTGGTGGTGCCGGTGCTGGCCTGGAGCTTCGCCCGCCTGGGCTTCGATCCCGGCCAGATCATGCACCTGGCCCTGGGCACCTCGCTGGCGGTCATCGTGCCCACCGCCGTCTCCTCCCTGCGCGCTCATCACCGCCGCGGGGCGGTGCGCTGGGACCTGTTCCGGGCCCTGGGTCCCGGCGTGGCCGCGGGGGCCCTGGCGGGGGCGGGCCTGGCGCACCTGTTCTCCACCCAGGCACTCAAGACCTTCTTCGGCCTGTTCGAGCTGGCCGTGGCGGTGCAGATGGGGCTGGACCTGCGGCCGCGGGGCGGCCGCACCCTGCCCGGGGCACCGGCGCTGGCCGCTGCCGGCGGCGGCATCGGTGTGCTCTCGGCCCTGGCCGGCATCGGCGGCGGCACCCTCACGGTGCCGTTCCTGGCCTGGTGCCGCGTGCCCGTGCACCAGGCGGTGGCCACCTCCGCCGCCTGCGGCCTGCCCATCGCCGCCGCCGGAGCGCTGGGGTTCATCGCCGCCGGCTGGGGCCGGCCGGGGCTGCCCCCGTGGAGCGCAGGGCATGTCTATCTTCCGGCGCTGGCGGGAGTGGCGGCGGCCAGCGTGCTTACCGCTCCCGCCGGCGCGCGCCTGGCCCACCGCCTCCCGCCCCGGACCCTGCGGCGCGTGTTCGCCATGGTGCTGGCACTGCTCGGGCTGCGCATGCTTCTGTGAGGGTGCTGGGTGCTGGGTGCTGGGGGCTAGGGGCTAGGGGCCAGCACCTGCCACCACGTGCAGGTACCCCAGTTCCTTGTACAGGTTGATCTGGGCCGGGCCGGCGGGAGCCACGTCCACGTAGTCGGGGAAGTCCTCGGGGGCGACGCCGTGCCACTGGGCGTAGGTGCCGCACACGTGCAGGGTCACGCCCTGGTCCTGCACCAGCGAGCGGGTGATGCGGTGCACCCTGGCCTCGGCGGAGGCACGTTCCCTGGTCAGGGCGAACTGCTCGCTGCCGTGGCTGACCACGGCCACCGGCAGGTGCGGGAACTTCCGGCGCAGGCGGGCGATGTCGTCGCGCACCCGGGGCAGCATGTGGCGCAGGGCGGTGGCATCGCCCACGAGTTCGAACACCACCCCCTCGGGCGGTGATGGCATGGCCATGATCTCGTCGACGCTGACCGCCTCCGCCATGCACGGCGGCACCACCACCAGTGCGGCCAGCAGCAGTGCGGTGCGCATTCCCCGCTCCCGGAGCAGCGGCCTCAGCCGCCCGTCTGGGACATGAACCGCACCACCTTCTCCGGCGTGTCGCGGAACTCGTGGCGCTCCGGCTTCAGGGCGATGGCGCGGCG
>JALUTW010000279.1 GCA_027021685.1 Chromatiales bacterium
GCGCCGACGCGGCCCTGCGCCTGGCGGCGCTGGGCCACGACATCGACCGCGCCGCGCCGGACAAGGTGCGGCGGGAGGACTTCGACGACTACGACGCCTTCAAGGCGGCCCACGCCGAGCACGGCGCCGCCATCCTCGGCGGACTGCTGGCGAGGTGCGGTGTGCCCGCCGCCGTGCGCGACGAGGCCTGCCGCCTGGTGCGCGCGCACGAGGTGGGCGGCGATCCCAGGGCCGATCTCCTCAAGGACGCCGACAGCCTGTCCTACTTCGAGGTCAACCTGCCCCTGTACTACCGGCGGGAAGGCCGAAAGGAGACTCTGCGCCGTTGCGTCTGGGGCATCCGGCGGCTGTCCCCCCGCGCGCGGCGGACGCTGGAGCGCGGCCGTTTCATCGATTCCCGGCTGGTGGATCTGGTGCAGGAGGCGCTGCACCTGGCCGGGTCTTCGCACGCGCCTTCCCCCGCCGGCGGCAGGCGCTGAAGGCGCCGGACCGGCGCGGGGGCCGCGGGCCGGGCTTGCCTCCCGGGGTGGCCATGGCGCATGCTGCCGGAGCGGCAAGCATGCACGGGGTGTCGATGCGGAGGATGCTCGAAGGCACGCTCCTGGTCGTGGCTGGCCTGGCCGTGTTCAACGGGGTCCTGTACCTGCGCCAGCCCGCCATGGTGTTCTTTCCCGAGTCCCGGCTGGATCAATCGCCCGCCGACTGGGGCCTGGCCCACGAGGACGTCTGGATCGAGACCGGTGACGGCGTGCGGCTGCACGGGTGGTTCCTGCCGCATCCCCGGGCGCGGCGGGTCGTGCTGTTCTTTCACGGCAACGCGGGCAACATCTCCCACCGCCGGGAGACCCTGGAAATCCTGCACCGCCTGGGGCTGAACATTCTCATCTTCGACTACCGTGGCTACGGGCGCAGCGGCGGGCGGCCCGGCGAGCAGGGCCTCTACCGCGACGCGCGGGCCGCCTGGCGCTGGCTGCGGGAGCAACGTGGTTTCGCCGCCGGGCAGATCGTGCTCTTCGGCCGTTCCCTGGGCGGGGTCGTGGCCACCCGGCTGGCGGCCGAGGTCACGCCGGGCGCGCTCATCGTGGAGTCCGCCTTCACCTCGGCGCGGGACATGGCGCGGGCCATCTTTCCCGTTCTGTCCCACGTGATGGTTCTGCGCTACCGGTTCGATGCGGTCTCGGCCATGCGCCGCGTCCACTGCCCGGTGCTGGTGCTGCACAGTCCCGACGACGAGATCGTTCCCTTTGCCCTGGGCGAGGCGCTCTACCAGGCCGCCAACCCGCCCAAGCGGTTCTTCCGCATGCAGGGCGGCCACAACGACGGTTTCCTGCGCAGCCAGCCGGCCTACGGGCAGGCGCTGGCGGCGTTCCTGGCCGGGCCGCAGACCAGCACAGGCGCCGCCCGGCCCTCGGGGAACGGGGCGTGAGCGCACGCGTCCGGCAAGCGCGGCGAATACCCCGCCCGCACAGGGTGGGCGGCGGGCGCCACGGACCTTTTGTGCATCCGCGCCGGCCCCAAGTACTATGTCGCGGCACTGTGTCGCAGCCAAGGGATCACAACAGGAGGACCGGTTCTCATGAGGGCATGGCACCGTCTTGCAGGGGCCGCCGCGTGGCTGCTGGCGATGGCGCCGGCGGTGCAGGCGGCGGGCATCGAGGGCAGTTCCGAGCGTTACCGCTTCGAGCCCGGCGATGAGGTCATCTACCAGAGCAACCTGAGCCGGTGTCCGGTGGGGGAATTCCTGCCGGAGCTCAGGATAACGCGGGGCAGCTACGAGTGCGCCCGCTTCCGCGACCGCATCTGGGTGCGGCCGCTGGAACACGGCACGACGCTCTACCTCGCCTTTCCGCAGCCCCTGCCCCGGGAATTCTCGCTGGAATTCGCCGTGCACAGTTTCGAGGCCGGCCGGCCCATGCTCCGGTTTGCACTGCATCCCGGGGAGATCCTGACCCGTCTCCAGCGGGGCGATGCGTATGCGGCCGAGGACGGACAACTCGTCGCCGGTCTCGTCAGGGTCGGGGATCCCTCCGTGTTCGGGGCCAAGGACCAGCCGCGGGGCGGCCTCGAGGGCCGGTGGGACTTCCGCCATCGGGTCGCTCCCGGCAAGGATCATCGCATCGCCATCCAGGTGCGGCGCAACCAGATCCGTT
>JALUTW010000280.1 GCA_027021685.1 Chromatiales bacterium
TGGCCAGACGGGCGTTGCTGAGCCCCGCCTCGCGCATGGCCTGGTAGAGGGCGAGCTTGGCCGAGACCAGCACCGGCAGGGGGATGCCAATCTGGCCCTCGCGCACGGGAGAGGGAGCAGGAATCGAGCGGCGCTGCTCCACATAGCCGCCCAGGGCCGCGATCAGCGCGTCCTGTGCCTCACGCAAGGCTTCCTCCCGGGTAACGGCGTCCGTGCCGGCTTCAGGCACGTCGGGGAAGGTCACCAGCCAGAAGCCACCTTCGTCACGTTCGACGCTTGCAGGGTAGACGTAGCGCATACCCTAGAACTCCTCCTCGATTCCGAGGTCACGCAGCATCTTCCGTAGCAAAGCGGGACCGATCTCCTTTTTCCGGTCCTTCAGCGTCGTGAAGCGGCTGCCATAGTAAAGCCGGCCATGGCTCCCTTTGCCGTGCCTGGCATCGAAGCGCACGACGACGCCATTCTTCCTGCCGATCCGCCTGACCAGCTTGAGGAATTCCGCGCCTGTCACGGGATGAGCGTCGAACAGTTATGTTCGAATGTCAAGGACGAGGGCTTGGCACACACAGATATGCGCATAATGTGGATTATGTAAAGTTACGGGCGGGTCGGGAGGTCGGCAAGCCGGGAAGGAGCTCCACTCCGTGCCGCTGCACGTCTTGCGCCCTTCCGACGCGCGCGGCTCCCCCACGCGGGCGGTCGCGGCAGGTTGTTTAGTGCACGGGATGCGGGTGACGGGAAACTGGAAAGATCAAAAAGCCGCGCCCGAAGGGCGCTCCACCCCCCGTCTCCCGCCTCCCGACCCCCGTGGCCGCCAGTGCACGGGAGACAGGTGACGGGTCACGGCGCACAGGCCACCGTGAACTGTATCCCGTGACCTGTACCCTGCCTGTGGGAGGGGCTTCCAGCCCCGACCGGGGGCCGAGGAATCGCGGCTGGAAGCCGCGCCCACACAGAGGGCGCACCGCCCCTCGTCTCCCGCCTCTTGCCTCTCGCCGCTGGAAGGCGGATCACGGTTCGCAGGCCACGGTTCACCGTGAACCGCAAACCGCAAGCCGTAACCCGAATGTGGAAGCGGCATGTTGCCGCGACCAGAAGGGCTGAGGAATCGCGGCTAGAAGCCGCGCCCACATGGGGATGGTGCTCCACCCCTTGTCTCCCGTCTCCCGTCTCCCGTCTCCCGTCTCCCGTCTCTCGCCTCCCGCCTCCGGGACCAGGCGGGGCGTCTTGCGGGCGCGGGCGCTTTGGCCTAATGTATTGCGCGCCTTGGCACCTGAGCGGGCGTAGCTCAGTTGGTAGAGCACAACCTTGCCAAGGTTGGGGTCGCGAGTTCGAGTCTCGTCGCCCGCTCCAGCTTTCTTTCCCTTCCGTCTTCGCTTCCCGCTCCCGCCGGCTGAGGTGCCCGTCCGGCTCCCGGGAGCCTTGCCTTCCTCCGGAAAGAAAGCCGCCTGAAGGCGCCTGAGGGGCCCCGGGGAGGGGCCGCCGGGGGCCGCTTCCGGGGCGTATACTGGCGCGCGCCGTGGCGCGCGCGGCCATCCAGCGGCTCCTCGGCCAGCTCCTGCTCCTGTTCGGGGCCACGCTCCTTGCGCCCATGCTGGTCTCGGTGGCGGCCGCGGCCGGCGAGGCCGTCCACTTCGCGGAGGCGACGCTGCTCACCGTGGCCCTGGGCCTCACGCTGTGGCTGCCCGTGCGGGGCGCGGGCGCGGACCTGCGCCCGCGCGACGGCTTCCTCGTGGTGGCCCTGTTCTGGGTCGTGCTCGGGCTGTGCGCCGCCCTGCCCTTCGTGCTCGGCCCGCACCTGCGCCCGCTCGATGCCGTCTTCGAGGCGGTCTCGGGCTTCACGACCACGGGCGCGACGGTGATGAGCGGGCTCGACGGCCAGGCGCCCTCCATCCTCCTCTACCGTGCGCTCCTGCAGTGGCTCGGGGGGATGGGCGTGGTGGTGCTGGCGGTGGCGGTCATGCCCATGCTCGGGATGGGCGGCATGCAGCTCTACCGCGCCGAGATCCCGGGGCCGATGAAGGAGGAGAAGCTCACCCCGCGCCTGCTGCACACCGCGCGTGCCCTGTGGCTGATCTACCTGGGGCTGACGGCGCTGTGCGCCCTCGCCTACCGCCTCGGGGGCATGGGCGGCTTCG
>JALUTW010000281.1 GCA_027021685.1 Chromatiales bacterium
TTGAAGAACCTGCGCGGCTCCAGACCCTCCTCGTGCACCCGCGGGAAGAACCCCTTGACGACGAGCTCGAAGGCACGCCAGTCCCGCCCGTAGCGGTGCAGCTCCGCAAGGGAGAACGGCCACAGCGTGAGCATGGCGGTCCTGCCCGCGAGGGACTGGCTGATCGCCTCATGAAGCCGAGGCTGGTGGCTGCCGGTGAGGATGAACATGCCGGGCCGGCCAGCCTCGTCCACGAGACCCTGCAGGTACGACAGGAGCTCCGGCAGACGCTGGACCTCGTCCAGAATCGCCCCATCCGGTGCCTGGGCCAGAAAGCCGCGGGGATCGGCCTCGGCCGCGGCCCGCACGTCCGGATACTCCAACGAAAAGTAAGGCTTGTCGGGGAAGGCCATCCGAACCAGGGTGGTCTTGCCCGACTGCCGGGGTCCCATGATCGTGACCACCGGGTATTCCGAGGCGGAACCCAGCAGCTCTTGACTGATATCACGCTCGATCATGGCACCCACGAGTATACGTGAAAAACAAAAGTCTCACTTTCAATTTTCACATAAATGCTGGCGGACCTGGAACCAGCCCCGGTTCGCGGGACCTCGGATTGCCGCAAGCCGGCCGAAGCGCTACCGGCGGCGCGGTCCGGCGGCCCCGCGGCTAAGGCCAACCAAGATCCAGCGACGGTCCCGCCCGGTCGCCACCCGCCTCCAGCCAGGCCTGGAACATGAGCACGTCCCAGAGCCAGTACTGCCAGCTCCCGCGCCCGGCGAGGTGCTCGCGCCAGATCCGCCGCACCGGCGCGGGGTCCAGGTAGCCCTCGCGGCGCAGCCGCTCCTCGTCCAGCAGGGTCTCGGCCCAGCCGCGGAGCGGCCCGCGCAGCCAGTCCTCGATGGGCACGCCGAAGCCCATCTTGGGGCGCTCCACCAGCTCGGGCGGCACGTGGCGGTGCAGGATGCGCCGCAGCAGCCACTTGCCCTTGCCGTCGCGCAGCTTGAGCGAGACCGGCACCCGCCAGGCGGTCTCCACCACACGGTGGTCGAGGAAGGGCGCGCGGGTCTCCAGGCTCACCGCCATGGCGGCGCGGTCCACCTTCACCAGGATGTCGTCCGGCAGGTAGGTCACGGCGTCGAGATACATCATGCGCTCGAGGAAGGTGGGCAGCTCCGGCTGCCGGCCGGGATCGCTGAGCACGGTGGCGGGCTCCTCGGCGCCCACCACCAGCGCCGCCGGGTCGTCCCAGTGGGAGACCAGCTTGAGGTAGACGTCGGCCGGCCCTCCCCTGCGCAACGTCTCGGCCAGCCTGTGCATCTTGGTGCCTGGGTTGCGCTGGCGCAGCCGCGCCGGCAGCAGGGGCCCGAGCAGGCCGAACAGGCGTTCCCACGCCACCGACGGCACCGCCTCGATCAGGCGGGCGAGCCCGGCGCGCAGCGGACGCGGCAGGAGACGGCTCCGCCGCCAGATCGCGAGCGCCCACACATAGCGGTTGTAGCCGCCGAAGAGCTCGTCGCCGGCATCGCCCGAGAGGGCCACCGTCACGTGCCGGCGTGCCAGCTCGCTGACCAGGAAGGTCGGGATCTGCGAGGAATCGGCGAAAGGCTCGTCCCAGATCTCGGGCAGGCGCGGGATCACCTCCATGGCCTCGCGGGGCGTGACGTAGAGCTCCGTGTGGTCCGTGCCGAGGTGGCGGGCAACGCGCTCTGCGTCCTCCGCCTCGTTGTAGGCGGCCTCGTGGAAGCCGATGGTGAAGGTACGCACGGGCCGGTCGCCCATGTCCTGCATGAGCGCCACCACCGTCGAGGAGTCGATTCCGCCCGAGAGGAAGGCGCCGAGCGGCACGTCGGCGACCATCTGCCCCGAGAGGCTGCGCCGCAGCGCCGCCTCCACCGCCTCGGCGCAGACCTCGGGATCCTCCGGCAGCGGGTCGGCGAGGCCCGCCCGCACCGCATCGAGCAGCGACCAGTAGGGCCGGGGCTCCGGCCAGCTCCCGGGCGCGGCCGTCGCGTCGAAGCGCACCACGCAGCCCGGCGGGAGCTTGCGCACGCCGGCATGGATGGACCACGGCGCCGGCACGTAGTTGTGGCGGAAGTACAGGGTCAGCGCCTCACGGTCGACGGTCCCGGCCCAGCCCGGCAC
>JALUTW010000282.1 GCA_027021685.1 Chromatiales bacterium
CTGGGCGTGCCCTACACCGATGCCGACATCGCCGGTGCCAGCGCGGCGGTGGCCGGCAAGACCGAGATGGACGCCCTCATCGCCTACCTGCAGAGCCTGGGCACGGCCCTGGGCGGCCGGAGGTGAGGCCCATGGAGATCATCAACGACATCCGCGCCTGGTACACGGTGGTGATGCTGGTGATGTTCCTGGGCATCGTGTGGTGGGCCTACAGCGGGCGCCAGAAAAGGCGCTTCGACGAGGCCGCCCGGCTGCCCTTCACCGAGCCCGAGCACCCGCGCGGTGAGCGCTCACCCACGTCCAATGCAACTTCGGGAGACCGTCCATGAGCAGTTTCTGGAGCTGGTATGTCACCATCCTGACCGTCGGTAACATCCTGGCCTGCTACTGGCTGATCCGCTGGGCCGGCAAGCGCCGCGCGGGCGAGGCCGCCGAGGGCGACGTCACCGGGCACACCTGGGACGGCGACCTGCAGGAGTACAACAATCCCCTGCCCCGCTGGTGGCTGTGGATGTTCTACATCACCATCGTCTTCGGCCTGGTCTACCTGGCCCTCTACCCCGGCCTGGGCAACTATCCCGGGGCCCTGGGCTGGACCCAGGCCAAGCAGTACGAGGAGGAGCTGGCCCGGGCCGAGGAGAAATTCGGCCCCATCTTCGCCGCCTGGGCCCGGCGGCCCATCCCGGAGCTGGCCCGCGATGCCGAGGCCATGCGCGCCGGACAGCGCCTGTTCCTCAACTATTGCGCCACCTGCCACGGCTCGGCCGCCACTGGGGCGGTGGGCTTTCCCGACCTCACCGACGGCGACTGGTTGTGGGGCGGCGATCCAGACACTATAAAGGAAACAATCCTGGATGGCCGCCGGGGACAGATGCCGCCCATGGCCGCCGCGCTGGGTGACGATGCCTCGGTGGAGGCGGTGGCCCACTACGTGCTGAGCCTCTCGGGTGCGCCCCACGATGCGGCCAAGGCCGCCGCCGGCCAGGCCAAGTTCGCCGCCTGCGCCGCCTGCCACGGGCCGGACGGCAAGGGCAACCCGGAGCTGGGAGCGCCCAACCTGACCGACGACGTGTGGCTGCACAGCCCCGGACCCAGCGTGGAGGCAGTGATGGCGGCCATCCGCAACGGGCGCAGCGGGCACATGCCCGCGCACCGCGACTTCCTGGGTGAGGACAAGGCGCATCTGCTGGCCGCCTATGTCTACAGCCTGAGTGCGACACCCTGAACCTGCCGGCAGTCCACCACAGCCCGAGGTACGCGACATGAGCGGAGAAGACTTCATCGCCATGGTCTTTATCGCCGTGTTCGTCCTGGCCCTCGTGGGCACCCCGTTTGTGGCCTCGCTCCGCCTGGCCAGCAAGCGGGACCACGACCGCCAGCACCCGGCGCACTGAGGCGGGGGCGGGGCCGCCGCGCCCCGCCCCGTGACTGAAGCCACTGTTCCCCCCATGTGGGGGGAAGAGTCTTGTCGTGTTTGAAACGGCGCCCGCCGCCTGATGGAGCCAGCATGAGCCCCTCCCCCCGGCAGTCCAACGAAGCCATCGAGCAGGAACTCTACGCCAAGCGGCAGAAGATCTATCCGCGCGAGGTCCATGGCCTGTACGCCACCCTGAGGACCCTGGGCGTATTCGTTCTGCTGGGCCTCTATTACGGCCTGCCCTGGCTGCGCTGGGGCGACCGCCAGGCGGTGCTGCTGGACCTGCCGGCGCGGCAGTTCCACATCTTCGGCATCACCTTCTTTCCCCAGGACTTCTTCTACCTGGCGGTCCTGCTCATCATCGCCGCCCTGGCCCTGTTCTTCTTCACCACCCTGGCGGGCAGACTGTGGTGCGGCTACGCCTGTCCCCAGACGGTGTGGACCGAGGTGTTCCTGTGGATGGAACGCAAGGTGGAGGGCGACCGGCCCCAGCAGATGAAACTGGACAAGGCCCCGTGGACACCGCGCAAGGTACTCATCAAGGGGACCAAGCACGCGCTCTGGATCCTGTTCTCTCTGTGGACCGGCTACACCTTCGTTGGTTATTTCACCCCCATCACCGAGCTGGCGATGAAGATCGGGTCCCTGTCCACCGGGCCCTGGGAGACCTTCTGGGTCCTGTTCTACGGTGCCGCCACCTATCTCA
>JALUTW010000283.1 GCA_027021685.1 Chromatiales bacterium
TGGTGAGCTGGCGGGCCAGCCCGGCGGTGTCCACCGGCGGATCCACCCATTCACGCAGCCATTGTTCGCTGACCTTCATGAAGTGTGCTCTACCGATGCCCAGCCAGGCCCGCGACCCTCCGCCAGAGACCATCCCGGGTGACGGGTGCTGGCCGCTGGCCGCTGGGGTTCTTCATGCCTGCCGGAAACCGCATGGGCCGGACGCACCCCGCGCCGGGGGCGGCGCTCCTGCGGACCAATGCTCCGTTCAACATGGGATGCACTGCTAGCCGAACTGCCTGAGAAACCGGATGTCGTTCTCGAAGAACAGGCGCAGGTCGTTGACGCCGTAGCGCAGCATGGCCAGGCGCTCCACCCCCATGCCGAAGGCAAAGCCCTGGAAGCGTTCGGGGTCCACGTTCACCTGCTCCAGGACGCGGGGGTGCACCATGCCGCAGCCCAGGATCTCCAGCCAGCCGGTCTGGCCGCACACGCGGCAGCCTTCGCCGCTGCAGATGACGCACTGGATGTCCACCTCCGCCGAGGGCTCGGTGAAGGGAAAATAGGACGGGCGGAAGCGCACCGCCAGGTCGTCGCGCTCGAAGAAGCGGTGCAGGAAATCGTCCAGGATGCCCTTGAGATCGGCAAAGCTCACGCGCTCGTCCACCATGAGCCCTTCCACCTGGTGGAACATGGGCGTATGGGTCAGGTCGGAATCGCAGCGGTAGACGCGGCCGGGGGCGATGACCCGCAGCGGCGGCGCCTGCTCCAGCATGACCCGGATCTGCACCGGCGAGGTATGGGTGCGCAGCAGGTGGGTGTCGTCGATATAGAAGGTGTCGTGCATGGCCCGCGCCGGGTGCGAGGCGGGGATGTTGAGGGCCTCGAAGTTGTGCCAGTCGGTCTCGATCTCGGGTCCCTCGGCCACTTCGAAACCGAGCTGCAGGAACAGGTCCTCGATGCGCTGCAGGATGCGGGTCACGGGATGCAGCCCGCCGGGCACCGCGCTGCGGCCGGGCAGGGTCACGTCCACCCGCTCGGCGGCCAGGCGGGCATCCAGGGCCGCGGCCTCCAGCTCGGCGCGGCGGGCCTCCAGCACCTGCTGCACCTGCTGCTTGGCCTCGTTGATGGCCTGGCCGGCCCGCGGGCGTTCCTCCGGCGGCAGCCGGCCCAGCTCCTTCAGGCGGGCGGTGACGAGCCCCTTCTTGCCCAGGTAGCGCACGCGCACCTGGTCCAGGGCGGCCAGGTCGGCGGCGCCCCGGATCTCGGCGGTGGCCTCCTGAACGAGTGTGGCGAGTTCGTCCTGCATGCGTGTTTGTTGTTCTGTGCGCCCGAAGCAAAAAAGGGAAGGCGGGCCCGCCTTCCCTCTCGTGCCGGGTCGTGCGGGGTGCGGTGCGGGCACCGCGCCGCCGCCGTCCTCAGTCGGTGAGGCTGGCCTTGGCCTTTTCCGCCAGGGCGCTGAAGGCGGCCGGGTCGTGCACGGCCAGGTCGGCCAGGACCTTGCGGTCCACCTCGATGGCGGCCTTCTTGAGCCCGTTGATCAGGCGGCTGTAGGACAGCCCGCACTCGCGTGCCGCGGCGTTGATGCGCGCGATCCACAGGGCACGGAACTGGCGCTTGCGCTGGCGGCGGTCGCGATAGGCATACTGGCCCGCCTTGGTCACGGCCTGGGTGGCGACGCGGAAGACGTTCTTGCGCCGGCCATAGTAACCCTTGGCCTGCTTGATGACCTTCTTGTGCCGGGCGTGGGCGGTGACACCCCGTTTCACTCGTGGCATGGTGCGTCCCTCCTCAGCTGTACGGCAGCAGCCGGCGCACGGCCCGCTCGTCCGACTTGTGGATCCGCGCGGTGATGCGCAGCTGGCGCTTCCGCTTGGGGCTCTTCTTGGTCAGGATGTGGCGGCGGTGGGACTGGGCCCGCTTGAAGCCGCCGGAGGCGGTGCGCTTGAAGCGCTTGGCCGCACCACGGTTGGTCTTGAGTTTCGGCATTTTCCTACTCCGCATTCTTGCATGAACGACAACGCGCGCGTTTGCAGGCTGGCCGCCCGGGGCGCCACACCCGGCGGACAGCAGCGCGCTACCTTTTCCTGGGGGCGATGATCATCACCATCTGGCGCCCTTCCATCTTGGGATACTGCTCCACGGTACCGTACTCGGCGAGGTCTTCCTCGATCCGCTTGAGCAGCCGGGCACCCAGCTCCTGGTGAGCCATCTCGCGGCCGCGGAAACGCAGGGTCACCTTGGCCTTGTCCCCGTTGGTGAGGAAACGCACCAGGTTGCGCAGTTTGACCTGGTAGTCTCCCTCGTCCGTCCCGGGACGAAACTTCACTTCCTTGACGTGAATCTGCTTGGTCTTCTTCCTGGCGGCGTGACGTTTCTTGTTCAGCTCGAACTGGTACTTGCCGTAGTCCATGATGCGGCACACGGGCGGGTCCGCCTCGGGTGCCACTTCGACCAGGTCCAGTTCCGCTTCCTCGGCCCGCGCCAGCGCATCCTCGATGGACATGATCCCGGCCTGTTCGCCGTCCGGGTCGATCACCCGCACCTCCCTGGCCGTGATCTCGTCGTTGATGCGCGTCTTCTTTGGTGCAGCGATGCGTCAGCCCTCCAAAACATTACGGCCGCGGCGCGCGATGTCCCCGGCCAGGCGGTCGGCAAACGCTTCTATCGTCATGCCGCCCAGGTCCTGCCCGGATCGCGTGCGCACGGCCACCGTGCCGGTTTCCACTTCCTTATCGCCGACGACCAGCAGATAAGGCACCTTCTGCAAGGTGTGCTCGCGGATTTTAAAGCCGATCTTCTCATTTCTCAAGTCGGTTTCCACCCGAAATCCGCGATTTTTCAGGCCCTTGGCCACGTCCCCGGCATAGGGGGCCTGGCGGTCGGTGATATTGAGCACCACGGCCTGGACCGGGGCCAGCCAGGGCGGGAAATCGCCCCCGTAGTGCTCGATGAGGATGCCGATGAAGCGCTCCATGGAGCCCAGGACCGCCCGGTGGAGCATGACCGGGGTCTGGCGGGAGCCGTCCTCGGCCACGTACTCGGCCCCCAGCCGCCCGGGCATGGAGAAATCCACCTGGATGGTGCCGCACTGCCAGATCCGGCCCAGGCAGTCGCGGAGGGAGAACTCGATCTTGGGCCCGTAGAAGGCCCCCTCCCCCGGCTGCAGCTTCCAGTCCAGGCCCTTGGCGTCCAGGGCCTGCTCCAGGGCCCGCTCGGCCTTGTCCCAGATCTCGTCCGAGCCCACGCGTTGCTCGGGCCGGGTGGAGAGCTGGACCAGGACGTCGTCGAAGCCGAAATCGGCATAGACCTCGTAGAGCAGGTCGATGAAGTCCGACACCTCCTGCTGGATCTGGTCCTCGGTGCAGAAGATGTGGGCATCGTCCTGGGTGAAGTTGCGCAGGCGCATGAGGCCGTGGAGGGTCCCCGAGGGCTCGTTGCGGTGGCAGGAGCCGAACTCGGCCATGCGCAGGGGCAGGTCGCGGTAGCTCTTGAGGCCCTGGTTGTAGATCTGCACGTGGCAGGGACAGTTCATGGGCTTGACCGCGTAATGCCGGTTCTCCGACTCGGTGGTGAACATCATGTCGTGGAACTTGTCCCAGTGGCCCGACTTCTCCCACAGGACCCGGTCCACCACCTCGGGTGTGTGCACCTCCTGGTAACCGCGCTCGCGCAGGCGCTCGCGGATGTACTGCTCGATGACCTGGTAGATGGTCCAGCCACGGTCGTGCCAGAACACCATGCCCGGGGCCTCTTCCTGGGTGTGGAAGAGATCCAGGCGCCGGCCCAGGCGCCGGTGGTCGCGCTTCTCGGCCTCCTCCAGCCGCTGCAGGTAGGCCTTGAGCTGCTTCTTGTCGGGCCAGGCGGTGCCGTAGATGCGCTGCAGCATCTCGTTGCGGGCGTCGCCGCGCCAGTAGGCCCCGGCCAGCTTCATGAGCTTGAAGGCCTTGAGCCGGCCGGTGGACGGCACGTGGGGCCCGCGGCACAGGTCGATGAAGCCGTCCTGGCGGTAGAGGGAGATCTCCTCGCCCTCCGGAATGGAGGCGATGATCTCGGCCTTGTACTCCTCGCCCATGTCGCGGAAGAACTTCACCGCCTCGTCGCGGGGCATGACCGTGCGCTCCACCTTGAAGTCGCGCCTGGCCAGCTCCTGCATCTTCTTCTCGATCTTCTCCAGGTCGGCCTCGGAGAAGCCCGGCGGATAGGCGAAGTCGTAGTAGAAGCCGTCCTCGATCACCGGCCCGATGGTCACCTGCGCCTCCGGGAACAGCTCCTTGACCGCCTGGGCCAGCAGGTGGGCGGTGGAGTGGCGGATGATCTCCAGCCCCTCGGGATCGCGGTCGGTGACGATGGCCAGGCGGGCATCGTGATCGATGACGAAGCTGGTGTCCACCAGCCGGTCGTCCACCTTGCCGGCCAGGGCCGCCCTGGCCAGGCCGGGGCCGATGTCGGCCGCCACCTGGGCCACGGTGACGGGATGGTCGTAGGTCCGCCGGGATCCGTCGGGCAGGGTGATGGTGATCTGCGACATGCGTCTGCTCCAGTGGTGACCCCTACCAAAGGCCACGTGGCTCGTGGTGCCGCCGCCGGGCGGCGCACAATTCAAGGGGCGGGGCCCGGCTCCGGCCGCGACCCCGCCCCCGGTGTCTGGTAGGCGCGATTGGACTCGAACCAACGACCCCCACCATGTCAAGGTGGTGCTCTAACCAGCTGAGCTACGCGCCTGTTGCCCCCGCCCGCACCGCGGGCGGACCGCGATTATACGAGGCCGCCCCTCAATGATCCACGTCCCCGGGCCCCGGCGGGCCCGTTTTGCCGGCCGCCGCCCTTTACAACCACGCCCCGGCGGACGATCCTTGACAGGACCCCCCCGAGCATCCGTGCCACCATGAGCCCGAGCCAGACCCCGCCGGCCCCGGCCGGCCCCCTGCGGCGTTTCCTCGACCGCATCCGCGCCGCGCCCGGCAAGGAGTACGAACAGGCCTTCCTGCGCCTGGGCATCGGGGTCTTCGTCTATTTCTACATCAGCCTCACCCATCCCGACGACCCCGGGACCATCTTCCGGGTGGCGGTGGAGATCGCCCTCTACACCCTGGCCGGGATCCTGATCCTGGCCTGGATATACCGCCGCCCGGCGGCCTCCCCGGCCCGCTATCTCACCGCCAATCTGGTGGACATGGCGGGGTTGTCCTACGCGGTGTACCTGGCCGGGGAGCTGGGCGCCCCGCTTTATCCGCTCTATCTGTGGGTGATCTTCGGCTACGGCTTCCGCTTCGGTCCCCGCTACCTCATCCAGTGCACCCTGCTGGGCGTGGCCGGCTTCGCCCTGGTGTTCGTCTTCTCCGACTACTGGCGCCACCATTTGATCCTGTACTTCGGCCTGCTGGCGGGCCTCATCGTGCTGCCGGCCTATGCCCTGACCCTGCTCAGGCGGCTGCAGGAAGCCAAGGAGCGGGCCGAGGTGGCCAACCGGGCCAAGAGCCAGTTCCTGGCCAACATGAGCCACGAGCTGCGCACCCCCCTCAACGGCATCCTCGGCTGCACCGACCTCCTGCGGGCCACCCGGCTGGACCCGGAGCAGCGCGAGTACACCGACACCATCGACGACTCGGTGCACGCCCTGCTGGGGGTCATCGACCACATCCTGGATTTCTCCAAGATCGAGGCCGGGCGCGTGCGCTACGAGCAGCGCCCGTTCGACCTGCACGAGCTGCTCAACCGCACCCTGCGCATGATGCAGCCGGTGGCCGCGCGCAAGCGGCTGACCCTGCGTCTCATCGTGGACGCCGACGTCCCCTTCCGCCTCACCGGCGACGCCCGCCATCTGCGCCAGGTGCTGGTCAACCTGCTGGGCAACGCGGTCAAGTTCACCGACCGCGGCGGGGTGCTGGTGCGGGTGGCGCGGGCAGCGGGCCGGCCCGGCGAGGCCCTGCGGCTGCGGTTCGAGATCGAGGACACCGGCTGCGGCATCCCCGAGGCCGCCCAGCGCGGCATCTTCGAGCGCTTCGTTCAGGCCGACGACTCCGACACCCGCCCCTACGGCGGCACCGGCCTGGGCACGGCCATCTGCCGCGAGCTGGTCCAGGGCATGGGGGGCGAGATCGGCCTGCACAGCGTCCCCGGCGAGGGCAGCACCTTCTGGTTCGAGCTGCCGTTCGCCGTTCCGGCCGAGGCGCCCGTCCCCGCGCTGGGCACGGCCCGGGTCCTGCTGGTGGGGGCCGCTGGCCCGGAACGGCTGATGCTGGAGAGCGCGCTCACCGCCTGGGGCGCCACCTGCCATTACTGCGCCAGCGCCCAGGACGCCCTCGATGCGCTGGAGGCCGCGGCCCCCGGCCGCGAGGGCTACCATGCGGTCATCGTGGCCCGGCCCCTCATGGACATCGACGCGCCCCACTTCGCCTCCGCCGTGCGCGACAGTGCCGCCGGGCGCGAGTCGGCGCTGATCCTCGTCACCGACCGCACCGATCCGGACACCGTGGGCAGCCTGCGCGAGGCGGGTTTCGACCAGGTGCTCCCTCGCCACTGCGACAGGGACCTCCTGTACAACGCCATCCACGCCTCGCCCCTGCTGCAGGAGACGGACAAGCTGGAGGACTTCTGGGAGCACTACCTGCGCACCCATCCGGCCCGTGGCCTCCGGGTACTGGTGGCCGAGGACAACGAGACCAACCAGAAGGTGATCCGCCGCATCCTGGAGCGCGCCGGCCACCAGGTGACCCTGGCCGCCAACGGGATCGAAGGGCTGGACCAGCTCAACCACGGGGCCTTCGACTTGTGCATTGCCGACATGCACATGCCGGTGATGGGTGGACTGGAGATGGTGGAGACCTACCGGCGCACCCATCCGCGCAGTGATCTGCCCATCATCATGCTCACCGCCAACGCCACCACCGAGGCCAAGGAACAGTGCGAGCAGGCCGGCATCCAGGCCTTCCTCACCAAGCCCATTCTGTCCTCGGTGCTGCTGGACACCATCGCCGGGCTCGAAACCGGCCGCGCGCCGGCCCCGGCCCCCGCCACCGGTCCCGGTGACGCGGTGCTCGACCCGGACACCCTGCGCGAGCTGGAGGAGCTGGACGACGACGGCCGTTTCGTGGAGGACCTGTTCACCGGCTTCATCCGCGACGCCCGCCGCAACCTGGCCGCCATGGAGGCCAGCATGGCCCGGGACGAGCGCCGCTTCCGCGAGGCGGCCCACGCCCTCAAGGGCATCGCCGGCAACGTGGGGGCCCTGCGCCTGGCCGCCGCCTGCCACCGGGCCAACCGCGCTGGGTCCGCCGGCTTCGCCGACCGGGCGCCGGACCTGCTGGCCGAGGTGGCGGACGAAGTGGACCGCACCGAGGCGGCGCTCAAGGACTACCTGAAACAGCGCCGCGCCGCGGGCGGGGGTCGTTCATGACAGAACCGTCCCGGTGCGTTCGCAGGGCGAACACACCGGCGTGCAGAAGACAAAGGTCAAAAAGTTGCAGGATACCACCGCACCACAGCAGCCGCACCGGGTTCCCGACCACGAACCATCTTCCCTTTGCGCCCTTTGCGCCTCTGCGTCTTTGCGTTGAAGGTTTTTGCTGTGCAAGCAACCCCAGCCGCGAACGCCCGGCTCACGCCGTTTCGGCTGCCGGTTCCTCCTTGCGCTGCATCGTGCGCTCGCGGCGCCGGTCCTGGGAGCGGACGATGCGCTCCATCACCTTGAGGGCGCGGCCGTCCACCTCCAGCGCCGCCTCCACCCACAGGTCGGCGACCCGGGCCAGCTCCTCGAAGGTGATGGGCTGCATGAGGTTGCGCGCGCGGCGTGCCGCCACCCGCCCGCGCTGGTGGCTGCGGTGCTCGGCCATGGCCCGGCGCAACACCGCCTCGCCCTCGCCGTCCTCGGCCAGGATGTCCACCACGCCCAGCTCGTGAAGCTCGGCGGCGGTGTACATGCGGCCGGACGTGATGAGGCGCTCGGCCACCGCCGGCGACACCCGCCGCGACAGGAAGCTCATGGCCCCCATGCCCGGAAACAGGTCGAACAGGATCTCGGGGAACCCGATCTGGGCCGAGCGCTCGGCCACGATGTAGTCACAGGACAGCGGCGCCTCGAAGCCGCCGCCCAGGGCGCTGCCCTGGATCAGGGCGTAGGAGGTCACCCCCTTGCCGAACTGCTCCACGCAGGTCATCTCCATGCGCAGGCAGCTGTAGGCGTACTCGCGCAGGGCCTCGGCGTCACGGGCCTCGATGCAGCGCCGGAAATAGGCCAGGTCGCCGCCCAGGTTGTAGACCCCGGGCACCGCCGAGGCCGCCACCAGGTAGCGCACCGGCATCACCGCGTCGTCCACCTGGCGGATGAAGTCGAACAGGTCCTGCATCTCGCGCAACAGCGTGGGTGTGAAGCTGGGCCGGGGTTCGCCGTGCATACGGAACCAGACGGCGCCGGTGTCCGCGTCGTAGTGTGCATCCATGTGCGTGTATCCCCGGGCCTGTCCCAGGTCGGTGTGTACGGTCTTTGCGGCTGAACGGCTCATGGCTGGCACCCTCTTGGCTGGAGCTTGAATTCACCATCCCCTGCCGGGAATGGCCCCTCCCGTCCCCCTAGCATAGGCCGTGGGACGGGAGATTGCAGGCTTCCCGTGATCCGGCTCACGAATTCCGTCGCCGGCGGGGAAAACCCGTATCGGGTGCCGGGATTGGGAGGTGGGTCAACCGGCCTGGACCAGGCCGAAGCCGGCGTCGCGGATGCGGCGGATGCGGTCGCGGATACGGGCCGCCTCCTCGAACTCCAGGTTCTGGGCGTGGCGGTACATCTCCTTCTCCAGGGCCTCGATGCGCCGCTCCAGCTCGTCGGGCGCCAGGTCTCCGTACTCGATGATCTCCTCCGCCACCCGGGCGAAGCGCTCGGGGCTGGGGGCCCCGGCGTGGGCGCCCTCCATGATATCGGCCACCGCCTTCTCGATGGTGCGCGGGGTGATGCCGTGGGCCTCGTTGTAGGCGAGCTGCCTGGCCCGGCGCCGCTCGGTCTCGTCGATGGCCCGCTGCATGGAGCCGGTCACGGTGTCGGCATAGAGGATGGCGGTGCCGTGGGCGTTGCGCGCGGCGCGGCCGATGGTCTGGATGAGGGAGCGGTCGGAGCGCAGGAAGCCCTCCTTGTCCGCATCGAGGATGGCCACCAGCGAGACCTCCGGGATGTCCAGCCCCTCGCGCAGGAGGTTGATCCCCACCAGCACGTCGAACTCGCCCAGGCGCAGGTCGCGGATGATCTCCACCCGCTCCACGGTGTCGATGTCCGAGTGCATGTAGCGCACGCGCACGCCGTGCTCGCCCAGGTAGTCGGTGAGGTCCTCGGCCATGCGCTTGGTGAGCGTGGTCACCAGCACCCGTTCGCCCGCGGCCGTCCGGTGCCGGATCTCGGACAGCAGGTCGTCCACCTGGGTCGAGGCCGGACGCACCTCCACCACCGGGTCCACCAGGCCGGTGGGGCGTACCACCTGCTCCACCACCCGCGCCGAACGGGCCTCCTCGTAGGGCCCGGGAGTGGCGGAGACGAAGATGGTCTGGGGCATGAGACGCTCGAACTCGTCGAAACGCAGGGGCCGGTTGTCCAGCGCAGAGGGCAGGCGGAAGCCGTACTCCACCAGGTTCTCCTTGCGCGCGCGGTCGCCGCGGTACATGC
>JALUTW010000284.1 GCA_027021685.1 Chromatiales bacterium
AGGCGGTAAAGAGCAACAGCGGTCGCACGGTGCGCCCCGGCCACAGGCGGCGCACGCCCTCGGCATACCAGTGCATCTGCTCGCGGTAGTCGGCGGCCAGCGCGGCAAGATTGTCCGTGCGGGCGTGGCGGTGGCTCTTGTAGTCCACCAGCCACAGCACCTCGCCGTCGTCCACCAGGCGGTCGATGATGCCGTGCACCACGTGGCCCCCGTGCTCGTAGCAGACGGGGACCTCGTTCCAGGCGCGCGTTCCCGGCGCGAACAGGTGGGCCAGCGCGGGCTCCGCCAGCACGGCGCGCGCCTCGTCCGCGCATTCCGTCAACAACGGGTTGTCCGCTGCGAGTCCCTGCTCCCGGGCCACGCGCGCGACCGCTTCGCGCTCGCCCTCGCTGAGCAGTTCCAGCAGGCGGTGGACGAGGAGGCCGCGCAGGCGCGCGTCCTCGTCGCCGCCGCCGGCGCCGATCCTGTTCGCCTCGGCGCGGCTCGGGGCGATCTCCGCCTCCATGGCGGGCACGTCCTCCAGCGGCCGGCACAGGGCCGGGTCGATGGTCTCCTCGCGCCCGGGCGGCGGCGCGGCGGGCGCTCCAGCGGCGGGGAGGGCGCCGTTTTCACTCACGGTCACGGCGGTCTCCGGGCCGTCCTCGCCCAGTTCCAGCGCCGTGCTGATGCGCGCATAGGGGCTGTCCGCGTAGTTGCCGCGCCGCGCCCGCGTGCCGGAGAGATACAGGAACTGGCGCGCGCGGGTGACGGCCACATAGAGCAGGTTGGCCTCCTCGCGCGCCGCCGCGGCTTCCCGGGCCTCCAGCTGGCGGCGGCACAGGGCGTCGCCGTCCTCGCGGCGCCCGGCGAGCATGAACAGTTCCGGTTGCGCAGCCTCCACCGGCCAGTCCACCAGGCTGCGGTGGGCCTGGTGGCCGCCGGGGGCGGTGGCGCAGTCGGCGAGGAACACCACCGGCGCCTCGAGGCCCTTGGCGGCATGGATGGTGAGGATGTGCACGCGGTCCTCGTCGCCGCCCGCCGGCGGCTCGTCCGGCGCCTCCAGCGGGTGCTCGCGCATCTCGCGCAGGGATTCGAGGAAGCGCATCAGGCTGGGATAACGCCCGGCATCCAGGTCCAGCGCCAGTTCGAGAAAGTGGGCGAGGTTGCTGGTCACGCGCCCCTGCATGTGCGGCGCGCTGGCGGCGCGGTAGCGGGCCAGCACGTTGCCCTCGCTGTAGATGCGGTCGAGCAGGTCGTGCACCGGGATGTGGCCGGCCAGCGCCTGCCACTGCGCCAGCTGGTCCGCGGCCCGTGCCAGCAGCGCGTCCGCCTCGCCGTCCTCCACCAGGCGGCACAGGCGCGCGTACCAGTTGCCGGTCTCGCCCTCGGCCAGCCGCGCCAGTTGCGCGTCGTCCACGGCGAACAGGGGCGAGCGCAGGATGGCGGCCAGGGCGAGGTTGTCATAGGGCGTCAGCAGCCATTGCAACAGGGTCACCATGTCGCGGATCTCCAGCGCCGCGAGCAGGGTGCCGCGCTCGGCGCCGAGGTAGGGGATGTGGGCCGCGCGCAGGGCGTCCTCGAACTCGGCGACGTGGGTGCGCTGGCGCAGGAGGATGAAGATGTCGCCGTAACGCAGCGGGCGGGCGGTGTCGCCCTCGTTGATCATGAGGGGCCGGGCCATGAGTTCGCCGATGGTGGCGGCGAGCTGCTCGGCCTCGGCGCGCCGGGAACTGCCCCCCGCGCGCGGGCGCGGCCTGCGGAGGGGGTCGCGCAGGCTGTCGGTGGTGTCGTCCTCCGCGGGGCTGTCTGCCTCGCCGGCTTCGAGTCCGGCTTCCATCAGGGGCAGCATCACCACCCGTCCGGGCAGGTCCTCGCGGTGGGTGGCGTGGTGCTGGAAGTCGTGCAGCCACACCGCGTACACCGGGTGCGCGAACACGCGGTTGACGAAGTCCATGATGGCCGGCGCCGAGCGCCAGGATCGGTTGAGGGGAAAGGACGCCGCGCCGAGGCGTTCCGCCAGCCAGCGGCTGGCGCCGTCGAACAGGCGCGGCTCTGCGCGCCGGAAGCGGTAGATGGACTGCTTGGCGTCGCCGACGAGGAACACGCTGCGCCGGCGCTCGCTCTCGCCGGCGGCCAGTTCCTCCAGCAGGGGCAGCACCAGCCGCCACTGGGTGGGGTTGGTGTCCTGGAATTCGTCGATGAGCAGGTGATCGATACGCGCGTCGAGCTTGTACTGCACCCACAGGGCATTGTCGCCGTCGTTGAGCAGGCGGCTGGCGCGCCATTCCAGGTCGGTGAAGTCCAGCAGGCGCTGTTCGCGCTTGAGGCGCTGGAAGTGCGCCAGCAGGGCATGGCCGGCCCGCATCCAGGCACGGTTGCGCCGCCAGGCGCGCAGGGCGAGGAGGCGATCCTGCACCGCGAAATAGCGCTCCGCCAGTTGCGCGTGCTGCGCCAGCAGGGCCTCGCCCTGCTCGGGGCTGTACTTGCCCTTCGCGGCCTTGAGCTTGCGCGGCTGGCCCGACTGGGTGAGCAGGGCGGCGCCCAGGGCCTGCCAGCGCGTGGCGGTAGGCTGCGTGGTATCCAGCGCCGCGTGCAGGTCGTCGATGAGAGCGAGGTGGGTCTTGTTGGGGTTGAGGCCGAGGAGGGTGGCCAGTTCGCCGATGCCCTGTTGCAGGCCGGTATCGTCCAGCGCCGCCTGGAGCAGGTCGTCCTCGTCGCCGTCGAGGTCGAGGTCGGGGTAGCAGGCGGCCAGTTGCGCGGCCAGCGCCGCGGTGGCGCGTTCCACCGCATCCTCGCCTTCCCCGGCCAGCGCCCACCAGTCGGCGCGGTGCTCCACGAAGTTGTCCAGCGCGCGGCGGGTGTTGTACAGGCCGAGATCCTGAAAGAGGGTGTCCAGCGCGGTGGCCAGCGGCCCCTCGCGCGCGGCGGCGGCTTCCACCGCCAGCGCCTCCCAGGCCTCGTTGCGCAGCACGCCGGTGCGCTCGAGGAGCACGAAGCCCGGCGGCACGTCGGCCTCCAGCGGAAAACGACGCAGGAGTTGCTGGCAGAAGGCATGGAAGGTGGTGGTCTGCACCGGCTGCTCGGCGAACAGCAGGGTCTCGTAGAGTTCGCGGGCGCGTCGGCGCAGTTCAGGGTCGGGGCTGAGCTTCAGTTCGGCCAGCGCGGCGTCGAGAGCCGCGTCGTCGCTCTCCACCAGCGCCAGCAGGCGCTCGAGCAGGCGGGTCTGCATCTCCGCGGCGGCCTTGTGGGTGAAGGTCAGGGCGAGGATGCCCTCGGGGCGCGCGCCCTCGAGCAGCAGGCGCAGCAGGCGGCTGACCAGCATCCAGGTCTTGCCGGTGCCCGCCGAGGCATGCACCGTGACGTGACCGGCGTAAGGGTCCACGCGCGCGTTCACGATGCGTCCTCCGCGTCGTCCTCGGGCCAGGCGGTATAGCGGCAGATCTGCTGCATGTCGCAGTGCTCGCAGGTGTCCTCGTCACCCCAGGCGGGCAGGGGCGCGCCCGCCAGCAGCTGCGCGTGCACCGATTGCAGACGCGCGGCGTCGTAGGCGCACAGGGCCGCCAGGTCCTCGTCGGCCAGCGCCGGCCGGGCGCGCACCGGGTCGTGGCCGCCCAGCGGCACGAAGGCGACGTGGCTGGCGGTTTCCTCGCCACCGTGGAGCAGGGTATAGAACGGCAACTGCACCGCCTCTCCCCGGGCCACCTCCGTCGCCGTGGGCACCTGGCCGGTCTTGTAGTCGAGAATGGCGAGCTGCGTGCCGCCCTCGGGGCCGGGGCGCCGGTCCAGCCGATCCAGCCGGCCGGTGAGGGTCAACGCGGGGCCGAGGACGCGTTCCTCCCGGGCCTCGGTGCCCGCCACCGCCCAGCCGCCCGCCTGCCACTGGATCTGCCAGTCGATGTAGGCGGGGATGCGCGCCAGCCAGTCGCGGTACCAGCCGAGGTGTTCGAAGTGGTCGCGCAGGTCGCGGCTGAAGACCTGGGCGCTGATGTCTTCCAGCATGGCGATGGCCGCCGCGCGGCTGGCCGCGGTGAAGGGCTCGGTGAACGGCCCCGGCAGGCCCGCCACGTCGCTGTGCAGGGCCTCGAGACAGCGATGCACGCGCTCGCCGTAGTCGCCCTTCGACAGCGCGAGCTGGATTTCCTCGGGGGCGGAGAGGCCGAGGCCGCGGGAGAGATAGAACTGGTAGGGGCAGTCGATGAGCTGTTGCCAGCCGGTGGCGGACAGGCGCTGCGGCACCGCCGTGGGCGCCAGCGCCGGGCGCGGCCGCCGGGGCACGGCGGGCAGCGTGGCGTCGGGGCAACGGTGCAGCAGGGTGGCGGGGTTCGCCACCAGGGGGCCGAGGTCGCTGCCCAGGGGTGCGCCCCAGGCGAGGCGGTGGAAGGCCTGCAGGGCGGCGAGCCAGGGGCTGAGGGGCGTCTCCTCGCCGTCGCCGCGGCTGCAGGCGGTGATGAGCACCCGCGGCGCGGCGGAGAGCAGGCGGCGAAAGTGGTGCAGTTGCGCGGCGAGGTGGTCGCGGCGGGTGGGCAGGCCCAGCTCCTGGCGCACGCGATCATTGAAGAAGGGCGTGGCCGCGGGCGGCGCGGGCAGCTGTTCGGCCACGGCGCCGGCGATGACCAGGGCGTCGAAGCGTTGCAGGGCGCTCTGGCCGAGGCCGAGCAGCTGCACCGGCCCGGCGCCGGCGGCGGGGCGAAAATGGGCCGCCTCCAGGGCCTGGCCCAGCCAGGTGCGGAATTCCTCCCAGGCGAGCTGCACCGGCCACTGGCGCGCCGCGTCGCCGAGGCGGGTGAGGGTCTGCAACAGTTGTTCGCCGGCGGCGTCGGCGGCGAGCTCCGCCTGCATGGCCAGCCCGTCGAGGGAGGCGAGCAGGGCCGCCACGTAGTCGGCCGCCGGCGCCTGCCGGCGCCGGCGCAGGGCCAGCAGGGGCGCGGCGGCGGCCTCCAGCATGTCGAAACACTGGCGCAGGGTGGTGGCGGTCTCCGGCGTCCAGTTGGCGAACTGGCTCAGGCGCTCGAGGCGGGCGTCGATGCCGTGGCGGTAGCGGTCGAGGTTGCTGGCGATGTTCTCGCGGTGGACGATGTCCCGCTCGAAGCGGTAGATGGCGCTGCGACGGGCCTCGCGCTCGGCCGCGTCGCCCACGAAGGGGGACTTGAGCAGGTCCATGAGGGGCAGCCAGGCGAAGTCTTCTTCCACGCAGGCCAGCCAGCGCTCCAGCGCGGCGGCGGCGCTGGTGGTGGACAGCGCCCAGCCGGCGCTGTCCTCGAGGTCCACGCCGGCGCGCTCGAGCAGGGCGCGCACGCGGCGGGCGAGCTTGCGGTCCTCGGTGACGATGGCGATGCGCCGGTGGCCGGCGAGCAGCCAGCGGCGCACCTGGATATCGATGGCGCGCGCCTCCTCCTCGTGATGGCCGGCGGCGAATACCGCCAGGGTTTCGGCCAGGGGGCTGTCGGGCCAGCGGCGGGCGGCGTCCCGGGCGCGCTCCGCCAGCGCCGGCTCGCGGCGGGCGAAGACGAGATCCAGCACCGCCTCGCGCGGGGACGGGTCGGGCGGGGCGGGGACGGAACCGCCGCCCAGGGCCGCATGGAGGCGGCGGTTGTGCGCGTCCGGGTGGTAGCCCGCGGCTTCCCCCGGCTGCCCCTGGAGGAGGAGGTGGGCCGCGCCGTGGGCGCACAGCGCAGCGAGCCAGGCGGTTTCGGCATGTCCCGCGGGGGTGATGCCGGCGAAATAGAGGGAGTCGGCGGGCAGCGCCGGGGCGGCGGCGATGCCGGCCTCCAGCTGCGTCACCAGGGCCTGGCGGGGATCGCTGAGGCCGTTGTCGGCCAGCTGTGCCTGCCAGGCCTGCCACAGGGTGTGCACCATGCGCGCCTCGTGGCCGAGCCCCTCGGGCGAGACGCTCAGGTTCTCCACGCCGTAGGCCGCCGCCAGACGCGCCTCGAAGTCCGCGGCCTCCTCCGGCAGGGCGATCCGGTTCAGCGTCAGGGCATCGAAGATGTTGATGAGGCCGTCGGCCACCGCCCAGGGGTTGGCGGCATTGAGCAGGCGGGGATACTGGCGCAGGGCTTCCACCAGCACCAGCAGGCGGGCGTGGGGGTTGCACGGCGGCCTGCCTTCGCCCGGCGGGGCGTGGCATTGCAGCCAGGCGGCGGGAGTGGTGATGCGTGGGCCGAGCAGGGCGGCGTGGCCCGCCTGCGCGGCATCGGCGAGCAGGCGGCGGCGCAGGCCGCGCGCGGCGGCGGGATCGGGCAGGAGAACGTCGACGCCGCTGAGGTCGGGCAGCGCGTCGGCGTGGTGGTCGAGGATCAGGGCGCTGAGGCGCGCCAGGGGATCATCGCCCCAGGCGACCCAGTGAAGATGGCCGGGGCGGGCGTCAGGCACCGGGGTGACGGGGCGGCCTGCCGGGACGCATCAGCGCTCCAGGTACTTGAGCTTGTCCTTGACCCCGTCCCACTGCTCGGCGTCGGGCAGGGGGTCCTTCTGCTGGGTGATCACCGGCCACTCGCGGGACAGTTCCTCGTTGAGGGCAAGGAATTCCTCCTGGCCCTCGGGCAGGTCGTCTTCGGCGAAAATGGCCTCGGCGGGACACTCGGGCTCACACAGGGTGCAGTCGATGCATTCGTCGGGATCGATGACGAGAAAGTTGGGCCCTTCGTGGAAGCAGTCCACCGGACAGACTTCGACACAGTCGGTGTACTTGCACTTGATACAGTTCTCGGTCACCACGTAGGTCATCGCGTACTCCCTGGATCACACTGGTAAACGGTTCGTGTCCGCCGCCCGGCGGCTCAGGAGGCGTATGTTAAAGGCAATTCCGCCGCCCCGCCACCGTGGACCCGGCGCCGGGGCAGGGCATGCGCCAAAACCTTGCGCTGGATCAGCTCAGGCCTCGGCCTCGGCCTCGGCGCGCAGGCGGTAGAATAGATCGAGAGCCTCGCGCGGGCTGAGGCCGTCGGGATCGAGGGCCAGCAGGGCCTCGCGCAGGGGCGCCTCGGCGCTCGCCGGCGCCGCGGGGGGAGGCGCCGCCGGCGCGGTCACCGGCGGGGCCGCGTCGAGGTCCCGCGCGCTGCTGGCGTTTTCCAGCTGGGCGAGGCGCGCGCGCGCCTCGTCGATGACCGCCGCGGGGATCCCCGCCAGCGCCGCCACGTGCAGGCCATAGCTGCGGCTCGCCGGTCCCGGGCGCACGCGGTGCAGGAAGACCACCTCGCCGTCGTGCTCGGTGGCGTCGAGGTGCACGTTGGCGCAACAGGGCAGTGTCGCGGGCAGCTGGGTGAGCTCGAAGTAGTGGGTGGCGAAGAGGGTGAAGGCGCGGATGCGCCGCGCCAGGTCCACGGCGCAGGCCCAGGCCAGGGCGAGGCCGTCGTAGGTGGAGGTGCCGCGGCCGATCTCGTCCATCAGCACCAGGCTGCGCTCGCTGGCGTTGTGCAGGATGTTGGCCGCCTCGGTCATCTCCACCATGAAGGTGGAGCGTCCGGCGGCGAGATCGTCGGCGGCGCCGATGCGCGTGAAGATGCGATCCGGCGGCGACAGGCGCGCGGCGCGGGCGGGTACGAAACTGCCCATGCAGGCGAGGATGGCGATGAGCGCGGTCTGGCGCATGTAGGTGGACTTGCCGCCCATGTTGGGGCCGGTGATCACCAGCATGCGCGTGGCCTCGTCGAGGTGGATGTCGTTGGCGGTGAAGCAGGGGCCGTCGCGCTGTACCGCTTCGATCACCGGGTGGCGTCCCCCTTCGATGTGCAGCAGGGCCTCGTCGCAGAGTTGCGGGCGCACATAGTCCAGGGTCACGGCGCGCTCGGCGAGGGTGGTGAGGGCGTCCAGCTCGGCGAGGGCGGCGGCGCAGTCCTGCAAGGGCGACAGTTGTTCGGCGAGGGTGTCGAGCAGTTCCGCGTAGAGGCGCTTTTCCAGCGCCAGCGCCCGTTCGCCGGCGGACAGCACGCGGTCCTCGTGTTCCTTGAGCTCGGGAGTGATGTAGCGCTCGGCGGCCTTGAGGGTCTGGCGGCGCTGGTAGTGCGCCGGCACGCGCTCGCTGTGGCTGCGCGAGACTTCGATGTAGTAACCGTGCACGCGGTTGTAGCCCACCTTGAGGTTGGCGATGCCGGTGTGCTCGCGCTCGCGCAGTTCCAGTTGCGCAAGGAAGTCGCCGGCGCTGGCGTGCAGGGCGCGCAGCTCGTCCAGCTCGGCGTCATAGCCTTCGGCGATGACGCCGCCATCACGCACCAGCATGGGCGGCGAGGCCACGATGGCGCGCTCGAGGAGCTTGCAGAGTTCCGGGAATTCGCCAATGCGCCGCGCCAGTTCGCCGAGCAGGGGCGTATCGTGGCGGGCCAGTTGCGCCTGTACCCCGGGCAGGCAGCCAAGGGAATTGCGCAGGGTGGCGAGATCGCGCGGGCGCGCCGAGCGCAGGGCGAGGCGGGCGAGGATGCGTTCGATGTCGCCAATGGGCCTGAGGGCGGCATGCAGGGCGGCATGGTGATCCTCGGCCACCAGCGCGGCGACGGCGTCCTGGCGTTGGACCAGCGGCTCGCGCTGGCGCAGGGGGCGGCGCAGCCAGCGGCGCAACTGGCGGCTGCCCATGCAGGTGGCGCAGTGATCGAGGACGGCGGCCAGGGTGTGGGCCTCGTTGCCGGCGAGGCTGCGCTCCAGTTCCAGGTTGCGACGCGTGGCGGCGTCCATGAAGACGCTCTCGTCGGGCTGCTCCACCCGCGGCGGTCGGATGTGGGTGGGGATCACGGTCTGGGTGGTCGCCACCCAGGCGAGTACCGCGCCGGCGGCGGCCAGCGGGGCGCCCATGTCCTGGCAGCCGAAGCCGTGCAGGTCGTTGACGCCGAAATGTTCACACAGGCGGCGCCGCGCGCCGTCGATATCGAAGTACCAGCCCGGCTGGCGGCGCAGGGCGTAGCGGCGGCCGACCTCGTCGGGCAGGTTTGCCTCGTCCATCACCAGCAACTCGGCAGGTTGCAGGCGTTCCAGCTCGGCGAGCAGGCCGTCCTCGTCACCCGCCTGCAGCAGGCGGAAACGGCCGCCGGCGAGGTCCAGCGCGCTGATCCCCCAGCCCTCCTCGTCACGGCAGGCCGCCGCCAGCAGCTTGTCGCGGCGTTCCTCGAGCAGGGCCTCGTCGGTGAGCGTGCCGGGGGTGACCACCCGCACCACCTTGCGTTCCACGGGACCCTTGCTGAGGGCGGGATCGCCGATCTGTTCGCAGATGGCCACCGCCTCGCCGAGGCGCATGAGACGGGCGAGGTAGTTCTCCGCCGCGTGCCAGGGCACCCCGGCCATGGGGATGGGTTCGCCGGCCGACTGGCCGCGCGCGGTGAGGGTGAGATCCAGCAGCTCGGCGGCGCGGCGGGCGTCGTCGTAGAACAGCTCGTAGAAATCGCCCATGCGGTAGAACAGCAGCGTGTCGGGATAGTCGGCCTTGATGCGCAGGTACTGCTGCATCATGGGGGTATGGGCGTCGAGGTTGGGCAGGCTGGCACTCATCGAAGAGCAAGTGTAACGAATGTGCCGTCAGATTGACCAGCGGGGCAAGTTGTGTTTTTCTAGCCGTCAGACACGCTACATCAAGGGAAACGGGGGCGGGAGAGGAACATGCCGCGGGACTACGACGAAAAA
>JALUTW010000285.1 GCA_027021685.1 Chromatiales bacterium
CGAACTGGTTGAAGATCTCCACCTCGATGCCGGCCGCCTCCAGCAGGTCCGCCACCAGCCGGGCCTCGGTGAGATCCGCCGCGATGTAGAGTCGCCTCATCTGCTCCAGCCGCTCCCGGTCCCGGCCATCGGGGCCCATTGTGGCGCCACCCCCCGGGGGCCGCCATCCCCCGTTGGGCCTACAGGCGGCAGGTTCCCCGTCGGGCCCATGCCGCCGTCCGTCGGCGGCGGTGATCGCGTGCGCCACCGGGGTTATATAATCGGTACACTGGTTCATGTGGTGACATCGATTTTATCGGTTTGTGCCGCAGGGAAAAGCGCCCCTTGTTGCAGGCGGGGCCGGGGATTATGCTAGCCGGCACAGGGTGTGGACGGGACATGAGCGTGACCAAGACCAGCGACGCCCCCAACCGGGACTACGAGGTGGAAAAGGAACTGGCGTACGCCATCCGCAACCGGCGCGTGGTGCGCCTGCGCTACGATATCGATCTGCGCGACCGGGTGTTCGAGCCCTACGTCCTGTTCCGCGAGGCCTCGGGCCGGGTCATGGTGGGCGGGCGCCGGGTTCTGGACGAGAACGACCTGTTCAAACCGCCCGCCATGCGCCAGTTCGAGGTGGTGCTCATCAACAACATCGAGGTGACCGAGGAAACCTTCGAGGTGGACGAGCGCTTCGACTCCCGCAACCTGGCCCTGTCCAACGAGATCTTCGAGTCCGTCGACCGGCCCCGGGAATAGGCCGACCCGCCGGGTTTTTCCCTTCTCCGCACTCGGTGTAACCGCAGTACGTAGGGTGCGTCTGTGAAGCAGACGCACCGCCCAGCGGCCGCCTGCCAGTACCTGGCGCCGCGAAGCGACGCCTTTTGATCCCCTCACCCTGTCCCTCTCCCGGAGGGAGAGAGGATCGTCATTCAGATGACGGAAGACGGAGGTTCGCAGGGTGCATCGGCGAAGCATACGCACCGCCCAGCGGCCAGCGCCCAGCCGCCAGTACCTCCTATCCCCACAGCCGGTCCGCGATGCGGAAGCCCGCGATCCAGGTCCCGGCGGCCGAGCCCAGGGTGCTGAAGATGAACACCAGCAGCACGCGGGTGACACGGTTGCGCCACCAGCCGCCGGGGCTGGCGCTGTCGTGGCGCAGGCGCTCGAAGTCGCCCACCCGCGGCCGGCGCAGCAGGGTCTCCACCGCCCCGGTGACCATGCCGGCCCCCACGGTGGGATTGAGCGAAGTGAGCGGCGCGGCCAGGAAGGCCGCCGCCACCGTGAGCGGATGGGCGGCTGCGGCCAGTGCCCCCAGGGCCGACAGGCCGCCGTTGATGAGGACCCAGTCGCGCACCATGTCCCAACCCAGCTCCGGGCTGCGGGCGAAACCCAGCACGAAACCGGCCAGGATAATGCCCGCCACCGCCCAGGCCGCGCGCCGCGGCCAGGGCGAGGGCGGGGGCAGCGCCTCCAGCGCAGCGATGGTTTCGGCCGGTGGCACCGGTTCCGGTGTCTCCAGTGCCCGGGCCACCCCCGCCAGGTGGCCGGCACCCAGCACCACCAGCACCCGGCGGGGTTCGCCGGTGCCGCACTCCTGGCGCAGGCGGGCCGCCATGTACCGGTCGCGCTCGGCGATGAGCGTCCCGTAGATTCCGGGCGCCTCCTCGCGGAACCGGCTGAAGGCGGCCTCCAGCATGTCCCCTTCCTTGAGGCGTTCGATCTCCGCCTCGGTGACTTCTTCGCGGGAGATTACTGCCGCGCCCAGTGCCGCCAGCAGGCCCAGGCGCCGCCACCAGGGTACGGAGTGGTACACCCGCCGCAGGGTGATTCCGATCTCGCGGTCCACCAGCCACACCGGCAGGCGGGCCTCCCGTGCCAGCTCCACCGCCCGGCGCATCTCGGCACCCGGCTCGATGCCCAGCTGCTCCGCCAGCCGCTGCTGGAAGGCGCCCAGGGCCAGCTGCGCCGCCACGGCGAAGGCCCGGCGCTGGCGCACCACCTGGAACAGGTCGGTCCGGGCCAGGGTTCCCGGCTCCAGCAGGCTGCGGTAGCGGGACGGGCACAGCTCCACCGCCACCGCGTCGAAGCCGCCGGCGGCCAGCTCCCGGGACAC
>JALUTW010000286.1 GCA_027021685.1 Chromatiales bacterium
CCCGCGCGCGATCCCGGCCTGACCGGGGTGGCCTGCCGCGTGCTCGACGACCACCAGTGCCGGGACCTGGACCGGCTGGCGGCGGCGGCCCGGCACATGGCGGGACCGCTGCCGCCGGACCTGTGCGGGCTGCGTGGCAGCCAGGTCCGGCTGCCGCATCATTTCGATCCCAACGATCTGCTGCCGCTGTTTCCCGCCGTGCGCCTGGACCGCGCTCACCGGCTGGACAGCCTGTACTGGCACGACGGCCGGCGGGTGCGGGCGCTGGTCTACGTGCGCCGGCGCTGGGGCGGGCCCATCTTCCGTACCGGCGAGCAGTACCGGCTGGTCCTGGGCACCGGCGGACTGCCTCGCCTGCACCATCTTGATGTCACCCGCACCCCGGCCGGCGTGATGCAGTGCCTGCTGCTGCACGAGGTCCTGGGCCGCCTGCACGAGGATGGGGAGGGCGGTCTGCGGGACAGCCTGGTGCTGGGCGATGTACCCGGCGCCGCGCCGGCTCCGCTGCGGCCGCGGGTGGATCTGGGGGAACGCGGGGCGGTGGTCCGGGCATGGCGGTCCTCGCCCCGCACCGGCCTGCACGAGGTGGAATACGCCCTGGACTACGGCGGCCGCTGCCGGCTGCTGTCCTGTACGCCGCATCCGTGACCGGTCCCGGCCGGTGCCGCCAACTGATTGTCGGATTGATCCAGCGCAACAAACACCCCATGGTGAGGCCTTATGGTGTGAGCGGTCACAAGGGAGAGGCATGATGTCTGCCACGGCCGAGACCTCGGTGCGGCCCGATTACACCGTGGCGGCGGCCACCGCCGCCGGCATCGTCGTGCTGACGGTGGTGGTGGGGCAAGACTTCGGACTGCGCAAGGCGCTCACCGTGCTCATCGGGGTGGGTCTGGGCGTGACATTGCTGCACGCCGCCTACGGGTTCTCCGGCGCCTGGCGCAGCTTCATCCGTCGCCGCGAGGGCGCCGGTGTGCGTTCCAACCTGCTGCTGTTGGGCCTCACGTCCATCCTGTTCTTTCCCATCCTGGGCGGCCTCCTGGGCCCGGTGCCGGCGGTCCCGGCCACGGGGCCGGTAGGCGTCTCGGTGGCGGTGGGGGCCTTCCTGTTCGGTGTCGGCATGCAGCTGGGCGGCGGTTGCGGCTCCGGGACCCTGTTCACCGTGGGTGGTGGCAACGTCCGCATGCTGCTGACCCTGGTGTTCTTCGTCGCCGGTTCGTTCATCGGCACGCTGCACCTGCCGTGGTGGTTGTCCCTGCCCGGGCTGGGCCGCCTGTCGGTGATCCAGACCCTGGGCTGGGGGCCGGCGCTGGCCCTGCAGCTCGCGGTGCTTGCCGCGCTCTATGCACTGGTCCGGCGCATGGAGCTGGGGGCTCACGGACGCCTGCGGCCGCTCACCGACGACCTGCACTTGCCGGTCCACCGGCGCCTGGTGTTCGGACCCTGGCCCCTGTGGTGGGGGGTGGCGGGGCTGGCCGCGCTCAACCTGGCCACCCTGCTGGTGGCGGGGCATCCCTGGACCATCACCTTTGCCTTCGGGCTGTGGGGGGCCAAGCTCGTTTCCGCCCTGGGGATGGACGTGACCCAGTGGAGCTACTGGAGCGGCGGTTACCCGGCCCGGGCCCTGGCCAGCAGCGTGCTGGCCGACGTCACCAGCCTCATGGATTTCGGCATCATTCTTGGCGCCATGCTGGCGGCGGGCCTGGCGGGGCGTTTCGCCCCGGCAGTGACCCTGGAGCGCAGGCACGTGCTGGCGGCCGTCACCGGCGGGCTGCTCATGGGTTACGGCGCGCGCCTGGCCTTCGGCTGCAACATCGGCGGGCTCACCGCCGGCATCGTGTCCGGCAGCCTGCACGGCTGGTTGTGGCTGCTCACCGGTTTCACCGGTGCGGTGGTGGGGGTGCGCGCGCGGCAGTGGCTGGGCCTGGAACGGTGACGGTGCCGGGGGGGGACGGCAGCGTGAAACGCAGAACAGCACGCCTGGTCATGGGGTCGGCGGTGGGCCTGGCGGCCATCGCGGTGATCATCGATCACACCCGCCACCGCCTGCCGGAACCGGAGCCCGTGCAGGAGCAGGCGGCCCAGG
>JALUTW010000287.1 GCA_027021685.1 Chromatiales bacterium
GGCCTCCGGCGGTGCCTCGCGGCGCACCTGGAGCCGGCTCACGTTGGGATGCTCGGGCACGGCCATGATGGTCTCGGTTCCGGTCTGCTTCATTACGGGGCAAGGATGCGATTTCCGTGCCAGCCCCGGAAGGGATTGCTAAATCAATTAATATCAATAGGTTATCGTACAGCTCTGCACCGGGCCTGGCGGGGTGTCAAGGTTCCGGCGGCGGATATCCGCCGCCGGATCCCCGGCGCCAGCGGCCCCGTCGTCCCCGGCTACGGTTGACATGCCGAGCCGGGGGGGTAGAGTCAATCCGGTATCCGTTCCCCCAGGAGCCCAGCGGAGGACACGCCATGTGGCCGTCACTGTTCAGAATCACAGCCGCCCTGTCCGTGGCACTTGCCGGCCTGGCCGCCACGGCGGCCGAAAAGCCTGCCGAGGCGCTGGCCGAGGGCATGGTCAATCCCGGCTACGAGGAGCCACCCGAGTGGTTCAAGACCTCGTTCCTCGACCTGCGCGAGGACGTGGCCGAGGCCCGTGCCGCCGGCAAGCGGGTACTGCTCTACTTCTACCAGGACGGCTGTCCCTACTGCGCCAAGCTCCTGCGCGACAATCTGGGCGACCGGCGCATCGCAGACAAGACCCGCACCCACTTCGATGTCATCGCCATCAACATGTGGGGTGACCGCGAGGTCACGGACATGGACGGCAAGGTGATGACGGAAAAGCAGTTCGCCGCGGCCAACCGGGTCATGTTCACGCCCACCCTGGTGTTCCTCGACGAGTCCGGCCGCCAGGCCCTGCGCATCAACGGCTACTACCCGCCGGACAAGTTCGACTCCGCGCTGGACTACGTGCGCAAGAAGCTGGAGAAAAAGCTCAGCTTCCACGACTACTATGCCCGCCAGGCCCCGGTGAAGGCCCGCGGCAGGCTGCATGATCAGCCGTTCATCATCAAGCCGCCCTATGACCTGGCGCGGCTGATGAAGCGGTCGGACAAGCCGCTGCTGGTGCTGTTCGAGCAGGTGCAGTGCCGGGCCTGCGACGAGCTGCACGAGGACATCTTCCGCCGCAGGGAGACGCTGGAGCAGATCGCCCGCCTGCAGGTGGTGCGGGTGGACATGTGGGACGACAAGAGCAGGCTGGTCACGCCCCGGGGCAAGACCACCACCCCGGCCAGGTGGGCGGCGGCGCTGGGGGTGGCCTATGCCCCCACCATGGTGTTTTTCGACCGCGACCCGTCGGGGAAGATCATCGAGCCCATCCGCATGGAGGCCTATCTCAAGGCCTTCCACATCCAGTCGGTCATGGACTACGTGGCCTCGCGGGGCTACCGCGAGCAGCCCAGCTTCCAGCGCTTCATCCAGGCCCGGGCCGACCGCCTGGAGGCGCAGGGGGTCCACGTCGACCTGTGGAAGTAAACCCGGCACGGCGCATGCGCTCCGCACGCCGCGCCATTTGCGATGCTATATAGCATGATATATAGTATCCTATATAGGGCAATATATAGGATGCTATATAGCCTCCTATATAGGATTGCGTACGGGACGCCGTTCCGGGAGAGGTGCGGCATGGTGCCTGGCCGGGCGGAGCGGTAGGTTGGGGGCCGCAGCCTGGGTGTTCATCGGTGCCGGGCTGGGCGCGGTGTTCGTGCTCCTGGCCCGCCGCCAGGGCCCGGCGGCGGCGCGCCGCTGGCTGGCGCTGGGGCTGGTGCTCGCCGCGGGCCTGTACGTGCTGTTCGCCGTTCTGCACGGCAGGCCGGCCTGGGCCGGGCTCGAGCTGGCAGGGACGGCGGGGTACGGAGTCCTGGCGTGGCGGGGTGTGGTGCGCGGATGGCCCTGGCTGGCCGCGGGCTGGGTGCTGCATCCGGCATGGGACGCGGGCCTGCACCTGTGGGGCGCGGGAGCGGCGGCGGCCCCGCAGTGGTACGTGACGGGCTGTATGGGCTTTGACGTCGCGGTGGCGGGTGCCGTCGCGATGGATGCCGCCCGGGCGCGGGCCCGGGCCGCTGCGTGAGCCAGGGGGAACACGGAGGGCACGTCCATGGGCGAGCTGAGCAGGCTCAAGGGACTGGGGCCGAAATCGGAACGTTGTCTCA
>JALUTW010000288.1 GCA_027021685.1 Chromatiales bacterium
AGTCCAGCCCGTCCACGGTGCCCACGAACACGCCCAGGCCGTAGCCCAGCCCGAACAGGTACAGCAGCGGCTCGCCCACGTTGCCCAGCAGGGCCGGGCCCAGCAGCGAGCGCCAGACCCTGAGGTTGCGCCGCCACACGGGCAGCCAGCGCAGCAGGGTGCGCCCCTGCAGCCGCGGGGCGGGGGTCCTGTCCGTGCCCTCAGTCACGCAGGTCCCGCCCCGTGAGCTTGAGAAACACGTCCTCGAGATTGGCCGGACGGTGCAGGAAGCGCACGCCCGGCTGCTCCCGCAGGGATTCGATGAGGCCCGACGGGTCGTCCATGTAGCAGAAGGCGGTCTCGCCCACGCTCTCCACCCGGCAGCCCAGGCGCTCGCGGTGCCCGGCGAGCCAGCGCTCCAGCTCCGGACCGTGGACCTCCACCACCTGGGGCTCGATGTGGGCCCGCACCAGCTCGGCCGGCGAGCCCTCGGCCAGGATCCGGCCGCGATCCATGATGGCCAGGCGATCGCACAGGCGCTCGGCCTCCTCCATGTAGTGGGTGGTGAGGATGAGGGTGCGGCCCTCGCCCAGGAGCTGGCGCAGCCGCTGCCAGATGATCTGGCGCGCCTGCGGATCCAGGCCGGTGGTGGGCTCGTCCAGGATGAGCAGGTCGGGATCGTTGACCAGGGCCCGCGCCAGGGTGAGGCGGCGCTTCATGCCGCCCGACAGGGCCTCGATGCGCGCGCCGGCGCGCTGGACCAGGGCGGCGAACTCCAGCAGGCCGGGGATGCGGGCGTCCAGCGCCGGGCGCGGCAGGCCGAAGTAGCTGCCGTAGGTGTAGAGGTTCTCGGTCACGGAGAAGTCCGGGTCCAGGTTGTCCACCTGGGGGACCACGCCGATGCGCGCGCGCATGCGCCGGGCCTGGGCCGGCACCCGGTAACCCAGCACCGTGAGGGCCCCGCCCTCGGGCCGGCTCATGCCCAGGAGCATGCGCAGGGTGGTGGTCTTGCCGGCGCCGTTGGGCCCCAGCAGGCCGAAGCACTCGCCGCGGCGCACCTCCAGGTCGATGCCGTCCACCACCCGCCGGCCGCCGTAGGACTTGCACAGGCCCCGGGCCTGCACCACCGGGCCGGTCACTCCAGCACCTCCCGCCAGGCCTCGCGCACCGCGGCCCGCACCTCGTTGAGACGCCCGTGGAAGAAGTGGCCGGCGCCTTCCAGCCAGGCCAGCGCCGGGGCCGGATCGCGGGCTTCGGCCCAGGCCCGCACCGCGGCGGCATCCACCACCTCGTCGTCGCTCCCCTGCACCACCAGCCAGGGACAGGCGGCCTCCACCGGCCGGCCGAAGTCGTACAGGGACACCGGCGGCGCCACCAGGGCCAGGGCCCGCGGCGCCAGGGCCGGGTGCAGGCGCCAGGCCACCCAGGCACCGAAGGAAAACCCGGCCAGCAGCAGCGGGCCGGGGAAGCGCTCCCGCGCCCAGGCCGCCACCGCCGCCATGTCGTCGGCCTCGCCGCGCCCCTGGTCGAAGGCACCCGCGGAGCGCCCCACCCCGCGGAAGTTGAAGCGCACCGCGGGCAGATCCAGGTCACCGGCCGCGCGGGCCAGGATGTGGGCCACCTTGTTGTCCAGGCTGCCGCCATACAGGGGATGGGGATGGCCCACCACCGCCACGCCCGGACGGGCCGCGGCCGGACAGTCCACCTGCACTTCCAGGGCGCCGGCGGGACCGTCCACGAGCAGGCGCCCGCCGCCGCAGGCCCCCGCGGGGGCAGCGGCGCTCATGGCGCGCCGGGCAGGCGCAGGCGTTCCACCACGCGTCCCTGCCGCAGATGCTGCTCGATGATCTCGTCGATGTCCTCCTCGTCCACGTAGGTGTACCAGACACCCTCGGGATAGATCACCAGCACCGGCCCCTGGTCGCAGCGACCCATGCAGCCGGCCTTGTTCACCCGCACCTCGCCCGGCGCGTGCAGGCCCAGGGCCTTGAGCCGCTCCTTGGCGTAGTCGCGCACGCGGCGCGCGCCGTGTTCCGCGCAGCAGGGCGTGCCGTCGTCGCGCTGGTTGACGCAGAAGAACAGGTGGTGGCGGTAG
>JALUTW010000289.1 GCA_027021685.1 Chromatiales bacterium
GGTCGTCGAACCAGCCCAGGGTGGAATAGGCCCGCGCGCCGGCCACGTGCACGTCCAGGCCCTGGCGGGCCAGCTCCCGGGCGAAGGCCCGGGCCTCGTTCTCGTCGAAGTAGCCGCGGTAGCTGAGGCAGCCGACGACGAGAAAGCACCAGGTCCGGGGCTCCACCGAGAACGGCTCGGCGGCGACCACGTTCCACACCGCGAAGCGCCGGCCCAGGTCGGCGTAGCTGCGGTAGCTGTCGTTGTCGGGCAGCGCCAGCGTCCGGGTGGCGAAGGCGCGCACCTCCCGCGCCAGCTCCAGGCGGGCGCGCAGGCTGCCGTCCAGGCCGGGTTCGGCCAGGACCTCGTCCAGGGGCCGCGCGCGGGCCATGAGTTCCAGATGCCCCGACACGGCCCCGGCGTAGTAGTCCAGCGTGGCGCAGCCGGCGGCCACCGGCAGGACCGCCGCCGCCAGGACCCTCAGGACGCCGCGCATTCCACCTCGCGCACCAGGATGGGCCCGCCGCACTTGGTGTCGAAGGCCACCGCGGCCTCCACCGCACCGCGGGCGATGGCGGCCGGGTCGTCGAGCTGCCGGTACAGCACGTGCAGCGCGCCCAGGGCGTAGTCGCCGCCGGAGCCGATGGCGTAGTACTGGCGGAAGCGGGTCACGCTCATGTCGGAGCCCACGTGGAACAGGCCGCCCCGGTTGGCGATGAGGAAGGTGGTGTCGAGGTCGCCGAAGGGCGAGTCCTTGTCGTCGCCCGGCTGGTCGTTGACGAAGCTGTAGCGCTCGTGGAGCTGCTTCCACAGGCCGAGAAAGAAGGCGAAGATGGCCTTCTCGTCGGCCAGGCGCACCTCCGGGTGCTGGCTCACGTGATCCTCGATGATGTCGTCGTACAGCCCCCAGCCGGCGGAGGCGAACAGGGAATCGCCCAGGGGGCGGATCTTCTCCGCCTTCAGGTTGTCCTCGGGCATGCGGGCCGAACCGAAGGTGATGAGACTGTCGGCGGCCAGCACCAGCCGGCCGGCCTTGCGGACGCCTACGACGACGGACATGGGATATCCTCCATGGATGTCGAAACCGGCGGGCCGTCCCGCGACGGCCCCTCGAAGTTCAGAACCTACCGCAATCCGCGGCCCGAGTCGCGGCCCGGCGGCGCACCCTCACTTGCCGATGCAGAAGCGGGAGAAGATCTCGCCCAGCAGGTCGTCGGGAGCCACCTCGCCCGTGATCTCGCCCAGGGCCTGCTGGGCCAGGCGCAGGTCCTCGGCCAGCAGCTCGCCCGCCCCCGAGGCCGCCGCGGCCTGCGCGGACTCCAGGTGGCCGCGGGCGCGGGCCAGGGCCTCCAGGTGGCGGCGGCGGGCGGAGAACAGGCCCTCGCCGGGCACGTAGCCGGCGGTGGCCTTGAGGTGCTCGCGCAGCCGCTCCAGCCCGGCGCCGGTGCGGGCCGACAGCCACAGGTGAGGCACGCCCCCGCGCTCCTCCAGGCCCGGGGCCCGGCCGGTGAGGTCGATCTTGTTGTGGACCACGGTGAACGGCAGCTCCGGCGGCAGGCACCGCCGCACCTCCTCGGGCACGTCGGGATCTGCGGCGTCGTCCACCACCACCAGGGCGCGGTCGGCCGCGGCCAGCTCCCGCCGGGCCCGGCGCACGCCCTCGGCCTCGATGGCGTCGGCGGCCTCGCGCAGGCCGGCGGTGTCCACTAGGTGCAGGGGCAGGCCGTCCACCTGCAGGTGCTCGCGCAGGACGTCGCGGGTGGTGCCGGGCAGGTGGGTAACGATGGCGGTCTCGCGCCCGGCCAGGGCGTTGAGCAGGCTCGACTTGCCGGCGTTGGGCGCTCCTGCCAGGACCACGGTGAGGCCGTCGTGCAGCACCCGGCCGGCGGCCGCCTCCGCTTCCACCCGGGCCAGGTCCGCCAGCAGTGCACCGGTGCGCCCGGCGGCCTCGCCCTCGGAGAGGAAGTCGATCTCCTCCTCGGCGAAGTCCAGCGCCGCCTCCACCCAGGCCCGCAGCTCCGTGAGCCCGGCGGCCACGCCCTCCAGGCGCCGGGACAGGGCGCCTTCCAGGGAGCGCAGGGCGGAA
>JALUTW010000290.1 GCA_027021685.1 Chromatiales bacterium
ACAGCGCAGGCAACTCAAGATCATTTATCATACGCCACCCCTGCCCAACCAGGTCATCACGGTGAGCAAGCGCCTGTCGCCGGTGGACCGGGCCAAGATGGTGAAATCGCTCACCGAGGGTCCCGGCAAGGTGGCGGCGGCCGGCATCGTGCGGCGCTTCGGCGGCAAGAAGGCCAAGTCGTTCATCCCGGCGCAACAGCAGGAATACCTGGGCCACAACGAGCTGCTCGAGGGCGTCATCTTCGGCTGGTGAGGCCGGGTCCGTCACGGTCCCGGGGCGCTCTCCTGGGCGGGTGGTGGCGGCCGCCTCGTGGCGTGGGGCTGCCTTGTGTCGCGCCCGGCTCCCGCCATGCCGGGACCCATCGTCCTGGAAGCCGCCCGCGGCCGCTGGCCGCGCCGGCGGGCCCCGGCTCAAAACCGCACGCTGATCCCCACCCCCACCTCCCACTGCACGAAACCCTCGCCGCGCACTTCCACCAGGCAGCCGTCGGGACCGCACAGGATGGCGGCGCCCGAATCGAGGAGGGCGGCCAGGGCCCGGGCCTCCAGGCGCAGGTCCAGGTGCCGGCCCGGGAACCACTTGATGCCGCCGCCCAGGCTCAGCGAGGGCCGGGTGGTGGCGTTCACGCCGGCCAGACCGGGGCGCAGGTGCACCAGCCCGACGCCGGCGCCGAGGAAGGGCCGCCACGCACCATGGTCCCACTGCTGCACTCCGCGCACGTGCAGGGTCTCGATGGTCAGGCGGGTGATCACCGGCGGCGGCGAGAGGGCGGTGTCGCGCAGGGACGTGGGCTGGCGGCTGTAGGCGATCTCGATCTGCTGCCACCGGAGCTGGTCGACGCCCAGCACCAGGCCGGTGGCCCGGGCCTCGTCCAGCTCCACCGGGCCGCCGGTGGCGGGAGCGTCGAAGCCGCCTCCGGCCCGCCAGCCCACGACGGGGCTGAGTTCCAGTCCCGCCGCACCGGCGGCGGCCGGCAGCAGGCACCCCAGCAGCAGGACCGCGCGCATCACTCCGCCGCCAGGTGAAAGCGCTGGGTGAGGGCGCGGCGCAGGTCCTCGCAGGCCGGGGCCGCCTGGCGGAAGATGTCCTCGGCCTTGTAGAACTCCAGCGCCCGGATGTCCGCGATCTCCGGCTCGATGTAGATGTCCACCGGCACCGCGCGCAGCTTCTCGCGGGTGATGGAGCGCTCCATGATCTGGAAGGTGTTGAGGATGGCATCGGCGATGGAGGGGACCTTGGTCTCGCTCTCGGAACGCCGGCCCATGACGTCGATGGCGATGACCAGGTCGCAGTGTGGCTTGAGCAGGTCGTAGGGCACGGGGTTCACCGCGCCGCCGTCCACCAGCACCCGGCCGTCGCGCACCACCGGCGGAAACACCCCGGGCAGGGCCATGGACGCGGCCACCGCCGACAGCAGGGGCCCGGTATCGAACACCACCTGTTCGCGGCGGTAGAAGTCCGCCGCCACCACCTTGAGCGGCACCTCCAGCTCCTCGAAGTGGCGCACCGGGGTGTGGTCGGTGAGATATTGGAGAAAGCGCTCGGCCTTGAGCAGGCCGCTGGCGGAGAGCTGGGGGCGGAAGAAATCCAGCCAGCGCAGCACCTCGCGCCCGCTGCGGAAGGTGTCCAGCACCCCGTTGTTGGACAGGCTCATCTCCGTGAGTTCGCGCCGCAACAGGGCCGGCGAGACCCCGGCGCAGTACAGCGCCCCCACCACCGCGCCGATGGAGGTGCCGGCGACCATGGCCGGGCGCAGGCCCAGCTCATCCAGGGTCTCCAGCATGAGCAGGTGGGCCAGGCCCTTGGCCCCGCCGCCGCCCAGGGCCACGCCGACGCGCGGCGACCGGCCTTTCCTGTGCAGCCACTCCAGCATGGGCTAGCAGAGCATCCGCGATCCCGGGATATCCATGGTGGCATCATAGCCCCGGCGGCACGGCACCGCCATGATCCGGCGGTGGAAGGGATGGTGGGCCCGCCAGGACTCGAACCTGGGACCAAGGGATTATGAGTCCCCTGCTCTGACCAACTGAGCTACAGGCCCGGAAACGGCCACTGGATTCGGGGAGCCAGGGCCGGGAGCTGGCAGCCTTGTCGCCAGCCCAGCGGGGTGATTATCCAGCAGGGCGCCGCCTGCTGCCAACCCGGCCCGCCCGCACCGCTGGCTCGCCGAGCGGGTCCTGGTTGTCAGGCGAGGGAGAAGTGCATGTCCGGGCCATGGCGGCGGCTTTGCTGCTATGATTCATGGGCGATGGGGGCTGCATGATGCTACTCGACGAACTGCGGGCACGCCGCAACCAGATCAGGGAGCTGGGCCGGCGCTACGGGGCTCGCCACATACGGGTCTTTGGTTCCGTGGCCCGTGGCGAGGAAGGCCCGGACAGCGACGTGGATTTTCTGGTTGAATTTCCCCCGGGCTATGACCCGCTGCGCCAGCGGGTGGCCCTGACCCAGGCCCTGGAGGAGCTGTTGGGCAGGCCGGTGGAGCTGGTTCCGGAGCACGAGCTCAGTCGTCACATTCGCGACAGTGTTCTGGGGGAGGCTGTAGACCTGTGAGCAAATCCTGGCAGGCCTATGCCGAGCACATCCTCGCCGCCATCGCCAAGATCCATCGGATCGAGGCACGGGGCGATATCCGCCAGGATGACATTCTCTATGACGCCGTGCTGCGCAATCTTCAGACCCTGTCAGAGGCCACCCAGCGTCTCCCGCAAGAGCTGAAGTCCACCTGTCCCGAGATCCCGTGGAAGGAAATCAGCGGCGTTCGCAACATTCTGGTCCATAACTACCTGGGAGAAATTGACCCTCAGGCGATTGCCCGCGTGTTGTCCGGTGACCTGCCCGCGCTGGAGGCATGCGTCAGCCGAATGTTGTCCCGGGCGAAACAGACGCCGCCGTGATCGGCAAGAGTTCCTGGCACGGGAAAAAGATGGGCGCCCGCGGGCGCCCATCCTGCGATTGAGCCTGCGTTCGGTTCCGGCTTATTCCAGATCGAGGAAGCTGCGCAGGCGCTCGGAGCGGGACGGGTGGCGCAGCTTGCGCAGTGCCTTGGCCTCGATCTGGCGAATGCGCTCGCGGGTGACGTCGAACTGCTTGCCCACCTCTTCCAGCGTGTGGTCGGTGTTCATGTCGATGCCGAACCGCATGCGCAGGACCTTGGCCTCGCGCGCGGTGAGCCCTTCGAGCACGTTGCGCGTGGTCTCGCGCAGGCCCTCGATGGTGGCGGACTCCACCGGCGACAGGGCGTTGACGTCCTCGATGAAGTCGCCCAGGTGCGAGTCCTCGTCGTCGCCGATGGGCGTCTCCATGGAGATGGGCTCCTTGGCGATCTTGATCACCTTGCGCACCTTGTCCTCCGGCATCTCCATGCGCTCGGCCAGCTCCTCCGGCGTGGGCTCGCGGCCCATCTCCTGCAGCATCTGCCGCGACACCCGGTTGAGCTTGTTGATGGTTTCGATCATGTGCACCGGGATGCGAATGGTGCGGGCCTGGTCCGCGATGGAGCGGGTGATGGCCTGCCGGATCCACCACGTGGCGTAGGTGGAGAACTTGTAGCCGCGCCGGTATTCGAACTTGTCCACCGCCTTCATGAGGCCGATGTTGCCCTCCTGGATGAGATCAAGGAACTGGAGTCCGCGGTTGGTGTACTTCTTGGCGATGGAGATCACCAGCCGCAGGTTGGCTTCCACCATCTCCTTCTTGGCCCGGCGCGCCTTGGCCTCGCCGATGGACATCTTGCGGTTGATGTCCTTGATGTCGGCGATGGTCATGCCGGTCTCTTCCTCCAGTTCAATGAGCTTGCCCTGGGCGTGCTCGATCTCTTCCTGGTGCTCGGCCAGGATCCTGGAGTAGGGCTTGCCAGCCTTGATGTGGCTGCGCAGCCACTTGACGTTGGTCTCGTTGTCCGGGAACGAGGTCACGAACTCCTTGCGCGGCATGTGTGCCTTGTTCACGCACACGTTCATGATGACCTTCTCGTGGGTGCGGATGCGGTCCACCAGGTCGCGCATGGTGGCCACGAGCTGGTCCACCACCTTGGGCGTGAACTTGAACTCCATGAACGCGTCCACCACCTGCTTGCGCACGCGCTCGGTCTTCTTGTCGTGGTAGCCGTGCTTCTTGATCGCGTTGACCCAGCGCTTGTGCAGCTTGCCCAGGGCGGCGAAGCGCTGCCGCGCCTCCTCCGGATCGGGCCCGGTGTCGGCCACTTCCTCTTCCGCGTCACCCTTCTCCGCGGCCTCGGCCGGGGTCACCGGGCGCGGGATCTCGTCCGGGGCGTTGGGATCGATGAAGCCGGCGATGAGGTCGGACAGGCGCATCTCGCCCGCCTCCACCAGGCCGTACAGGCGCAGTACCTCGGCCACCGTGGCCGGGTAGGTGGCCAGGGCCGAGAGCATCTGGTTCAGGCCCTCCTCGATGCGCTTGGCGATGGCGATCTCGTCCTCGCGCGTGAGCAGCTCCACCGCGCCCATCTCGCGCATGTACATGCGCACGGGATCGGTGGTGCGGCCGAATTCGCTGTCCACCGTGGCCAGGGCGGCGGCGGCCTCCTCGGCCACCTCCTCGTCCACCGCGGCATCGGTCATCAGCAGGGCATCGGCATCGGGCGCGGTCTCGTGCACCGCGATGCCCATGTCGTTGATCATGCTGATGATGTCCTCGATCTGCTCGGGGTCGACGATGTCGTTGGGCAGGTGGTCGTTCACCTCGGCATAGGTGAGGTAGCCCTGCTCCTTGCCCTTGGCGATGAGAAGCTTCAGTTGCGACTGTTGCTGCTGGTCCATGTACTTGCTCAAAACGTTTGGGTGTCTCGCTTGGGTTCCTGGGTTGTGTCCGGAATAGCGCTATAGCGTGCGGCGCGGGTGAAACTTAAGAATTTTACACTATGAAGTGGGCTTTTACTAACCCAAGCCCGCGCCGCCGGCCGGGGCATCGCCCGGGGGATGCTCCATAACTATCTGTTTCAGAAGGATTTTGTCGTCTTCCGAGAGGTCCCGCCAGGGACGATGCAGGAGCCGGCGCTGTTCCGGCGGCAAGCCTTTGACGGCCGCCTCGGGCAGATGTTCCCGTCGCTGTTCCAGCCACTGCTCCTCCAGCCGGCGCAGGCTGGCGAGGAACTCCGTCTCCAGGGCCTCGCCGGCCACCAGCGGGGGCTCGGCCGCCAGCTTCACCAGCCAGGCCGACCATTGCCCGCGCTCCGAAAACCGCTGGAGGAGCGCGTCGAAGGTCAGATGGGGGTGCTCGCGCAGGGTTTCAAGCAGCGCCCGCAGCAGGTCGGCCCCGGGCAGGTCCACGCCCTCCAGGGCGCCGGCGGGGGCGGCGGCGGCCAGGGCGGGCTCGTGGAGCAGGGCGGTGACGGCCCGGCGCACCGGGGTGGACTGGCCGGGGGCCGGCCGGCGCGGGCCGGCGGCCGGGGCCGGTCGCGGGGCCCGGGCGTCCCCGTCGTCCAGGCGCGAGGGGTCCAGCCGGGCCAGCTCGGCCAGGCGCTGGCGCATCATGTCGCGGAACACCCCGGGGCGCAGGCGCCCCAGCAGGGGCCGGGCCTGGTCCACCAGCCGCGCGCGGCCCTCCGCGGTGGAGAGATCCAGCTCCGCCGCCAGGTGCTCGAAGAAGAAATCCGACAGGGGCCGGGCCGCAGCCAGGTCGGCCTCGAAGCCCTCGCGTCCCACCGCCCGCACCCGGCTGTCCGGATCCTCGCCCTCGGGCAGGAACATGAAGCGCAGGACGAGGCCGTCGCGCAGCACCGGCAGGGCGGTCTCCAGCGCGCGCCATGCGGCCCGGCGCCCGGCGGCGTCGCCGTCGAAGCAGAACACCACCTCCGGCACCAGCTTGAACAGTTGCTGCAGGTGCTCGCGGGTGGTGGCGGTGCCCAGGGTGGCCACCGCGCAGTCGATGCCGTGCTGGGCCAGGGCCACCACGTCCATGTAGCCCTCCACCACCAGCAGCCGTTGCGGGCGGCGGCGGGCCTGGAGGACCTCCCACAGGCCGTAGAGCTCGCGCCCCTTGTGGAACACCGGGGTCTCGGGGGAGTTGAGGTACTTGGCCGGGGCCCGCTCGCCCCCCTCGCGGGTGTCCGGCAGGATGCGGCCGCCGAAGGCGATGGTGCGCCCGCGCCGGTCGCGGATGGGGAACATGATGCGGTCGCGGAACCGGTCGTAGACGCCTCCGCCCTCCTTGCGGACGAGCATGCCGGCGGCCACCAGCTTTTCCCGCACCGCGGCCTCGCCGCCCAGGGCCCGGGCCAGGTTGTCCCAGCCCGGCGGGGCGAAGCCCAGCCCGAAGCGGGCGGCCACTTCGCCGGAGAGCCCGCGGGCCTTGAGGTAGTCCACGGCGCGCCGGGCCTGGGGATGGTGCCGGAGCTGGTCCCGGTACCAGGCGCCGGCCCGGCCCAGCAGGTCGTAGAGGTCCTCCCGGCCGCGGTCCCGGCGCGGCCCGGGCCCGCCGTCCTCCCGCGGCACCTCCAGCCCCAGGTCGCGGGCCAGGGCCTCCACCGCCTCGGGGAAGGACAGGCGTTCGTACTCCATGAGGAAGCCCAGGGCGGTGCCGTGGGCGCCGCAGCCGAAGCAGTGGTAGAACTGCTTGGCCGGGCTCACGGTGAAGGAGGGGGTCTTCTCGTTGTGGAAGGGGCAGCAGGCCATGTACTCGCGCCCGGCCTTTTTCAGCGGCACGCGGGCGTCGATGACCTCCACGATGTCGGCCCGGGCCAGGAGGTCGTCGATGAAGGACTGCGGGATGCGGCCGGCCATGAGGACATGAACCTAACTCAAAATCCGGCGCGTGTCGCGCCGCGGGTCCGCAGCCGCCCCGGCGGCGCCGGGGCTCAGCCGGACAGGCGTTCCCTGACCAGCCGGCTCACCTGGCCCATGTCCGCCCGTCCGGCCAGCCGGGGCTTGAGCAGGCCCATGACCTTGCCCATGTCCCTGACCGAGGCGGCCCCGGCCTCGGCCACGGCGGCATCCACCAGCTCCGCGATCTCGGCCTCGGACAGGGGCCGGGGGAGGTACTCCTGGATGACCGTGAGCTCGTATTCCTCCTGCTGGCGCAGGTCATCGCGGCCGGCCTTTTCGTACTGGGCGATGGAGTCGCGCCGCTGCTTGACCATCTTTTCCAGCACCGCCAGCACCCCGGCGTCGTCCAGCTCGGTGCGCGAGTCCACCTCGCGCTGCTTGATGGCGGCGCCGATGAGGCGCAGCACCGCCAGGCGCGCCTTGTCGCGCGCCTTCATGGCGGCCTTGGTGTCCTCGTTGATGCGGTCCTTGAGGCGCTCGCTCATGGCGGCCGGAACCGGGAGGAGGGGGAATCAGTAGAGGCGGCGGCGCTTGGCCAGCTCGCGGTTGAGCTTCTTCTGGTGGCGCTTGATGGCGGCGGCCAGCTTGCGCTTGCGCACCGTGGTGGGCTTCTCGTAGTACTCGCGGCGGCGGGCCTCGGACAGCACGCCGGCCTTCTCGCACGCCCGCTTGAAGCGGCGCAGCGCCACGTCGAAGGGCTCGTTCTCTTTTACTCGGACAGACGGCATGTATACGATTACCTGTTCTGGACCACAGTGGATCGGCTCGTGAAAGCGGCGCATTCTACCCCCACCCCCCGCCAAATGCAAAGCATCCCGGCCCGCCGGGAGGCCGGCCGCCCGTGATCGTCCTGGGCATCGAGACCTCCTGCGACGAGACCGGGGTGGCCCTGTACGACCCGGCCCGGGGCCTGCTGGCCCACGCCCTCCACAGCCAGGTGGATCTGCACGCGGTCTACGGGGGCGTGGTGCCGGAGCTGGCCTCGCGCGACCACGTGCGCCGCCTCCTGCCCCTGCTGCGGCGGGTGCTGGCGCAGGCCGGCCTGGCGCCGGGGGAGGTGGGCGGCGTGGCCTACACCGCCGGGCCGGGCCTGGCCGGGGCGCTGCTGGTGGGCGCGGCGGTGGGCCGGTCCCTGGCCTGGGCCTGGGGCGTGCCCGCGGTGGGGGTCCACCACATGGAGGGCCACCTGCTGGCCCCCATGCTGGAGGAGGACCCGCCGGCCTTTCCCTTCGTCGCCCTGCTGGTCTCCGGCGGCCACACCCAGCTGGTGGCGGTGGACGGCGTGGGGCGCTACCGCCTGCTGGGCGAGTCCCTGGACGATGCCGCGGGCGAGGCCTTCGACAAGACCGCCAAGCTCCTGGGCCTGCCGTACCCCGGCGGCCCGGCCCTGGCCGCACTGGCCGAGCAGGGCGACCCGGAGCGGTTCCGGTTCCCGCGGCCCATGGTGGACCGCCCCGGGCTGGATTTCTCCTTCTCCGGGCTCAAGACCTACACCCTCACCACCCTGCGCGAGGAGGAGGCCCGGGCGGCGGACGCCGCCGCCCGCGCCCGGCTGCACGCCGACATCGCCCGCGCCTTCGAGGAGGCGGTGGTGGACACCCTGGCCATCAAGTGCCGCCGGGCCCTGGAGCAGACCGGGCTCGCGCGCCTGGTGGTGGCGGGCGGGGTCTCGGCCAACCGGCGCCTGCGCGCGCGCCTGGCGGCGGAGGTGGAACGGCTGGGGGCGCGGGTGTACTACCCGCGGCCGGAGTTCTGCACCGACAACGGCGCCATGATCGCCTATGCCGGCTGGTGCCGGCTGGCCGCGGGCCAGCACGAGCCCCTGGCCTTCACCGCCCGCCCCCGCTGGTCCCTGGAGAGCCTGCCCCCGGTGGCCGGGGGCGGGTTGCCGCCGGGAGCGGTGTAGCCTCAACCCTTGTGGCCGATGCGCCCTTCCTCGCCCCGCAGCAGGCGGCGGATGTTGTCGCGGTGGCGCCAGTAGAGGAGCACGCCCATGCCGGCCACGGTGGCGGTGAGCACCGGCGAGCGGGTGAAGAACCACACGTAGGCCGGCGCCAGGGCGGTGGCGATGAGGGCCGACAGCGACGAGATGCGGAACAGCTTCGCCGCCAGCAGCCAGGTGGCGGGGGTGAGCAGGCCCGCGGGCCACGACAGGGGCAGCAGGGTGCCCAGCAGGGTGGCCACCCCCTTGCCGCCGCGAAAGCCGAAGAACACCGGGTACAGGTGACCGAGGAAGGCCGCGGCGGCGGTGGCGGCCACCACCGTCTCCGGCGCGCCCAGCAGCCGCGCCGCAGCCACCGGGACCAGGCCCTTGCCCATGTCGCCGGCCAGGGTCACCGCCGCCGCTGTCCTGCCGCCCACGCGCAGCACGTTGGTGGCCCCGGGGTTGCCCGAGCCCTGGTTGCGCGGGTCCGGCAGGCCCATGAGGCGGCAGACCACGATGGCGCTGGAGACCGAACCCAGCAGGTAGGCCGCGAGCACCAGTCCGGCGTCCAGAAGTGACATGGGGCGCAAGATACCGGTCCCCGCCGGCGGGGACAAGCATGAAGAATCCCTCTTCCCCTCCCCCTTGTCCCTAGTCCCTAGTCCCTAGTACCTTTCCTG
>JALUTW010000291.1 GCA_027021685.1 Chromatiales bacterium
TGGTCGCGGATGAGTTCCGCGGCCGGACTGGGATCCGGATAATACCAGGCGGCGTCGGTGTTCACGGCACCGTCCACGACCACGTCGAAATAATGGGCCTCGCCCTTCCACGCGCACCGGCTCACGGTGGCACTGGGGCGCAGGAACTCCTGGCGCACCGATCGCAGGGGAAAATAGACGTTTCCCTCGAGTTCGACGCACCGGTCGCTTTCCGCGAGGACCTGGCCCCGCCAGATGGCCCGTGGCACAGGCACCTCCCTGCCGCGGCGGCCGTGACTGTGACGGCCGTCGTTGGAAAAGCCGCTTCCCAGAGTATAGAATGTCGGCTCACCCCCGTGGGGAGAGGAACATGTCCCATACACCCGCGGCGCGCCACGGCGGCGTGCCCGGCGCCGACGAGGGCCCGGACTGGCCCGCCCGCTTCGCCGCGGTCCGTGCCCGCAGCGAGGCCCTGGCCGCTCCACTGGCGGTGGAGGACCAGTGTATCCAGACCATCGCCGAGGTGAGCCCCACCAAGTGGCACCTGGCCCACGTCTCCTGGTTCTTCGAGACCTTTCTCCTCGCCCCGTACCTCGAGGGCTACCGCGAGTTTCACCCCCGCTTCGGCTATCTGTTCAATTCCTATTATTACCAGGTGGGACAGATGCACCCGCGCCCCCGGCGCGGGCTCCTGTCACGCCCCACGGTGGCCGAGATCCTGGCCTACCGGCGCCACGTGGATGCACACATGCACGAGCTGCTGGCGCAGCACGACCATCCGGAACGGGCGGAGATCCTGCGCCGGTGCGAGGTGGGGCTGCACCACGAGCAGCAGCACCAGGAGCTCATCCTCACCGACATCAAGCACGTGCTGGGCAGCAACCCGCTGCACCCGGCCTACGACGAGGCCCTGCCGCACCGCACAGGGCCGACAGTGCCGCTCCAGTGGTGCGAGTATGAAGGTGGCGAGGTAAAGCTGGGTGCGGACGGGGAAGGTTTCGCCTACGACAACGAGCGGCCGCGCCACGCCGTGCTGCTGCGCCCCTTCGCTCTGGCCTCGCGGCCGGTGACCAACGGCGAGTATCTCGCCTTCGTGGAGGACGGCGGCTATGCCACGTCCGACCACTGGCTGGCCGATGGCTGGGCCGCCATCCAGCGCGAGGGCTGGATGGCGCCGTTGTACTGGCAGCAGGTGGACGGGAACTGGCACGAGTACACCCTGGGCGGGCTGCGGGTCCTGGACCTGGACGCACCGGTGGCACACCTGAGCTACTACGAGGCCGATGCCTTTGCCCGCTGGGCCGGCGCCCGGCTGCCCACGGAAGCCGAGTGGGAACATGCTGCTGAACGGGTACCGGTGGCGGGCAATCTCGCCGGCAGCGGCTTTCTGCAGCCCATGCCGCCGGGGGATCGCGGCGGGCAGCGGCGCGGCCTCCTCCAGATCTGGGGCGACGTGTGGGAGTGGACCGCCAGTCCCTATGCACCGTACCCGGGCTTCCGGCCCCTGGCCGGCGCGCTGGGGGAGTACAACGGCAAGTTCATGTGCGCCCAGTTCGTCCTGCGCGGCGGCTCCTGCGCCACGCCGGACGACCACATCCGCCTGACCTACCGCAATTTCTTCTATCCGCACGACCGCTGGCAGTTCAGCGGCCTGCGCCTGGCCCGGGACCTGACATGACCGCACGCACTGCACAAGGCATCCGTTTCTACGATCACCAGCCGGCCACGGCGGACTTCCTCGGCGCCGTGCTCGACGGGCTGCGCCGGCGGCCCCGGGCCATCCCGCCCAAGTTCTTCTACGACGCCGAGGGCTCGCGGCTGTTCGATCGCATCTGCGAGACGCCGGAGTATTACCCCACGCGCACCGAGATGCAGATCATGCGACGCCACGCGGAGGACATCGCCCGCCACCTAGGCGACGAGTGCCTGCTGGTGGAGCCCGGCAGCGGCAGCAGCGAAAAGGTGCGCCTGCTGCTGGATGCCCTGCGCCCGCATGCCTACCTGCCCATGGACATCTCCCGCGATCACCTGCTGGCGGCGGCCAAGCGGCTGGCCGACGAGTATCC
>JALUTW010000292.1 GCA_027021685.1 Chromatiales bacterium
GCACGATGACGTCGTCGCGGTCGCGGTAGTGGCCCAGCAGCGCCGCCAGCTCGCGGCCCGCGGCGCTGCGATCCGGAATGGGCAGTGCCATGCGCGGTTCCCTCCTGCACGTTGATCCTGACCTTAAAATAGGTGCGGGTCGTGGAGGAGGTATTGATCTGGGTCAACGGGCAGGGCCGGTGCGGCATGCGGAGGGCGGGAGCCACCGCATGCGTCGTTCTCCTTTCCGTCAGGCGGTGCGCAACCGCGTTTTCTTCACCAGCGCGATGGCCGCCAGCGGCAGGATCAGGGTGGCGAGGCTGACCGTCCACAGCAGGGGACCCAGCTCGGTGTAGTCGCCGCGGGACACGGTGAAGATCTGGTTTACGTACTTGGTGCCGAGCTGACTCGCCGACAGCGCCAGGTTGACGAAGGAGGCCATGACGGCGAAGAAGGTGGCCTTGAGGTGGGGCGGCGCGGAGTTGGCGATCCAGGCCAGCATGGGAATCATGGCCACCTGGCCCAGGGGCGACTCCAGGGCGGTGTCCACCACGGCGATGGTCCGCGCGTCCACCAGGCCGTTGGTGAGCGCCGCGGTCCACTCGTGCAGGCCATGGTACATGCCGACGATGGGCAGGTAGAGCACGAAGCTGACGACGGTGAGGAAGCCCATGATGTAGGCGATGGAGCGCTCGGCCATGAAGCGGCGGAACAGGAACATTCCCACCAGGGCCAGGCCCGAGCCGATGAGCCCCAGTATCGCCTGGAACTGCTGGTCGAAGCCCAGCACGTCGATCATCCACCAGGTCTCGCCGGCGCCGGGCAGCGGCATGGCCCGGTAGACGAAGATGACGACGGCGGTCCCCACCAGGACGTTGCGTGCCGCCGGCTCCAGCACCCGCACCAGGCGGGCCATGAGGAACAGCACGATGCCCATGGAACCGGCGAAGACGATCTCCTCGCGGGCCGGCAGATCGCTCAGGCCCACGGCCAGGGTGAACACCACGAACAGCAGGCTGCCCAGGAGGATCCACCAGTTGGGGCGGGTCCGCTCCATTTCCGGATGCACCCGGCGCCAGGCCGTGCGCCATTCGAGGCCCCGCCGGCGCAGCCGTGCCGCCTGCCGCAGCTTGAGCCAGCCGGCCAGCGCCACCCCGCTCACCGAGATCACCGGGATCAACAGCGCGATCTCGAAGATCTCGATGTAGATGCGCACCCTCTGGGCCTCGTCCATGGCGCCGACCCCGTCGAACTTGTACACGTTGAGCAGGCCGACGAAGATGCCGCCGCCCACGATGGCCACCCGGCCCAGGGTCTGCATGGTGGTGTGCATGAGCTTCACCTGCGCGGGCGGCAGCGGATGGCCTTTCTCGTCGCGGGTGGGCACTGCTTCCACGGTCATGGCGTCGGCGACCACGTCCTGGAGGATGTAGCCCACGGGGGCCAGCAATGCGCTGAGCACGTACCAGGTGGAGACCGGCATCACCGTGGCCATGGCCTCGCGATGGCCCAGCAGCCCGATCATGATGAGCAGGCTGGCCGCAACGAGCACGGCCCCGAGTACCACCAGCACCGACTTCCAGCGCCAGATGAGGTCCACCAGGTGGCCCAGTGGCATCTTCAGCGCCCACGGCACGTTGGCCCAGAAGCCCAGGGCGGCCAGGAACTCGGCCGAGAGGTCCAGGTAGTCCTTGACGAAGAAGACGCCGACGACGTTGGTGAGGCCGGAGATGCCGTAGGCGGCGTAGACCATGAGGGGCGGCAGGTACGACAGCCGCAGCTCCCGGCCCAGTTCCAGAATGTTGCGGTCCACCCAGTGGTACAGCCGGTACAGCATGGGATGCGGCGGTCCTGCTCGAAGGTCCGGGCCTATGGTACTTTACACCGCCGGTCTTGGCATCCGGTGGATGGCCCGGCGTTGCCGGCGAGCAAGGGTCCGCGTGACGCATGAAGACATGAGCCACGACTGTTTCGAACTGCCGCCACAGGAAGTGGGGGCGGCGGCACGTGTGGTGCTGTTCGACTTCGGCGGCGTGCTGGCAGAGGAAGGATTCCGCAACGCC
>JALUTW010000293.1 GCA_027021685.1 Chromatiales bacterium
AGTAGGCATCCACCTCGGCCGGGGCCTGGTCGATGTGGATGATGGTGCGGTCCCGGGTGGGATGCCACAGATAGGGGTGGTACTCCACCAGGTCGAAGCCCACGCAGATGATGACATCGGCACGGGAAAAGCCGCAGCTCACGTAGTCGTTGGCCTGGAGGCCGGCCGACCCCAGGGCCATGGAATGCTTGAACGGGATCACGCCCTTGGCCATGAAGGTGTTGGCCACCGGGATGTTCCACTTGGCAGCGAAGTCTGCGAGCTGCTGCCAGGCCTTGCCCCGGACCACGCCGTTGCCGGCCAGGATCATGGGATGGCGGGCGGAGGCGATGATGGCGGCGGCCTGCTCCACCTTGGCCGTGGGCGGCTCCGGCATGGTGGGCTGCTTGATGGCCAGGGGGGTGTCTTCGATCTCCATCTCGGCGATGTTTTCCGGGAACTCGATGAAGCAGGCCCCGGCCTTTTCCGTCTGCGCCACCTTGAACGCCTTGCGCACCACCTCGGTGATGATGTTGGGAGTCAGGAGCCGGGCCGAGTACTTGGTGATGGAACGGAACATCTCCTCCAGGTCCAGCACCTGGTGGGACTCCTTGTGCAGGCGGCTGGTGCTGGCCTGGCCGGCGATGGCGACCACCGGGGCGTGGTCCATGTTGGCGTCGGCCACGCCGGTGATGAGGTTGGTGGCCCCGGGGCCCAGGGTGGCCAGGCAGACCCCGGCCCGGCCGGTGAGACGGCCGTAGACATCGGCCATGAAGGCCGCGCCCTGTTCGTGGCGGCAGGTGACGAACTTGATGGAGGAGTCCAGCAGCGCGTCCATGACATCGAGGTTCTCCTCGCCGGGGATGCCGAAGATGTACTCCACACCTTCGTTCTCCAGGCACTTTACGAACAGTTCCGCCGCCTTCATGGGCCTCTCCCTGGGTGGTCCGGAAATGGATATCGGCGCGCAGCGTTCAAGCTTTACCTGCGTTTCAGGGCCGCGGCCTCCTTTTTCACCAGCTCGTCCAGCACCTTGAGCATCTCCTCGTGCCCGCCGGCGCTGCTGCCGGTGATGCGCCACTTGCCGTTGACCACCAGGGCCGGCACCCCGTCGGCCCGGTATCGGCGCACCAGGTCCATGGCCTTGCGCACCTGCAGGTCCACCTCGAAGGAATCGTAGGCCTCCAGGAACTCCTTCTCGCTGACCCCGAAGCGGGTGAAGAACCGGGCCAGGGTCTGGCCGTCGTTGAGCCGGCGGCGCTCCACGTGGATGGCGTCGAACAGCGCCTGGTGGGACTTGTCCAGCACGCCCAGCAGCCTGGCCGCGTAGTAGGCCTTGGCATGGGGCAGCCAGGAGGGGCGCAGGACCGCCGGGACATGGATGACCTCCACGCCGTCCGGCTTGGCCGCGATCCACTTGCGCCACTTGGGCTCGAAGTTGAAGCAGTGGGGACAGCCGTACCAGAACAGTTCCACCACCTCCACCTTGCCCGGGGTGGAGGTGGGCACCGGCGGCCTGATGGGCAGGTACTCGATGCCCTCGTCGTAGTCGGCGGCGGCGCCGCCGGCAAACACAACCAGAACCAGGCCCAGGGCGGCCAGCCACAGGGCCCGGCGCCGCGGAATGTTCGTCATGGGAAATCTCCTTGTCGTCCGTATCGGGATGGTGCCCGGCCTCAGCCTAGGCAATCAGCCATTTGGACGCAAGGGACGGCGCCCGGTTCCGGCGCGTTGGCGCCCCGGCGGGGCTCGGCTACAATAGGCGTCCTTTTTGCAAGCCGTCCCGCCCGACTCCATGACTCCCGGACCGGAGAGCCCGTCCTGCCGCCTCGAAGCGGTGGATCTGACCTGTGAGCGCGGGGACCGGCGCCTGTTCGCCGGCCTGGGCTTCGCCCTGAACCCGGGCGAGGCCCTCATCGTGGAGGGCGCCAACGGCGCCGGCAAGACCACCCTCCTGCGCACCCTGTGCGGGCTCAGCCGGCCGGTGGCCGGCAGCGTGCGCTGGTGCGGCGAGGACATCCACGCCATCCGCCCCGAGTTCAACGCCGCCCTCAACTACGTCGGCCACCAGCCGGGCATCAAGGCCGACCTCACCCCGCTGGAGAACCTGCGCGTGGACCTGGCCCTGCACGGCCTGGCGCGCGGCGACCTCATGGACATCCTCGACCGGGTGGGCCTGTACGGCTTCGAGGACGTCCCCTGCCGCACGCTGTCGGCGGGCCAGCGCCGGCGGGTGGCCCTGGCCCGGCTGCTGGCGGTGCCCGCGCGGCTGTGGATCCTGGACGAGCCCTTCACCGCCATCGACCGGGACGGCGTGGGCATGCTGTGCGAGGCCATCGACGCCCACCTGGCCGCGGGCGGCCTGGCGGTGCTCACCTCCCACCAGGCGGTGGAGCTGGCCCACGGCCGGGTCGGCCGCCTGACCCTGGGCCGGGCGGCCTGAGGGCGGAACCGGTGTGGCGTGCCATGGTCAGTGTGGTGAAACGCGACCTGCTGCTGGCGGTGCGCCACCGTTCCGAGCTGGTCAATCCGCTGCTGTTCTTTCTCATCGTGGTGAGCCTGTTTCCCTTGAGTCTGGAGCCCGATCCCCGCATGCTGGCCACCATCGGCGGTGGTGTCATCTGGGTGGCGGCGCTGCTGGCGGGGATGCTGGCGCTGGACGCCATGTTCCGGCCCGACTTCGAGGACGGCACCCTGGAGCAGCTGGTGCTGAGCCCGCAGCCGGTGGCGGCCCTGGCCCTGGCCAAGGTCTTCGCCCACTGGCTGGTGAGCGGGCTGCCGCTGATGCTCATGGCGCCGCTGCTGGGCGTGCTCATGAACCTCCCGGGCGAGGCCATGCTGGCCCTGCTGGCCACCCTGGCGGTGGGCACCCCGGTCATCAGCCTGGTGGGGGCCATCGGGGTGGCGCTGACGGTGGGGCTGCGGCGCTCCGGGGTGCTGCTGTCGCTGCTGGTCCTGCCTTTATATATACCGGTGCTCATCTTCGGCGCCGCCGCGGCGGGGGATGCCGCCGCCGGCCAGTCCATCGCGGGACCGGTGCTGTTCATCGGGGCCATGCTGGTGCTGGCCCTGACCCTGGCCCCGCTGGCCATCGGCGCGGCCCTGCGCATCAGCCTGGAATGAACGGGAGTGACCATGTGGGTCTGGTTTCATAAGCTGGGTTCGCCCCGCCACTTCTACCGCATCTCCGGCCGCCTGCTGCCGTGGCTCACGGCGCTGGCGGTGGGGCTGCTGGCGGTGGGGCTGGCCTGGGGCCTGGTGTTCTCGCCGCCCGACTACCAGCAGGGCGAGACCGTGCGCATCATGTACATCCACGTCCCGGCCGCGGTGATGTCCATGGTGGTCTACGCGGTGATGGCGGCGGCGGGCTTCGTCTATCTGGTGTGGCGCATCAAGCTGGCGGACCTGGTGGCGGCGGCCTCGGCCCCGGTGGGGGCCTGGTTCACGGTCCTGGCCCTGGTCACGGGCTCCCTGTGGGGCAAGCCCATGTGGGGCACGTGGTGGGCGTGGGACGCGCGCCTGACCGCCGAGCTCATCCTGCTGTTCCTCTATCTGGGCTACATGGCGTTGTACAATGCCATCGAGGACCGGCGCAGCGCCGGGCGCGCGGCGGCGGTCCTGGCCCTGGTGGGCGTGGTCAACCTGCCCATCATCCATTACTCGGTGGAGTGGTGGTACACCCTGCACCAGGGGCCCACCACCCGGGGCATGCGCATCGCCGGCACGGTCCATCCCGACATGCGCTATCCCCTGCTCACCATGATGCTCGCCTTCGGCGTGTACTATGCGGCGGTGCTGCTCAAGCGCACCCGGTGCCTGGTGCTGGAGACCGAGCGGGACAGCGCCTGGGTGCGGGAACTGGTGAAGACGACATGAATCAGATTCCTTTCGGAAGCCTGGAGGAGTTCCTGGCCATGGGCGGCTACGCGGCCTACGTGTGGCCGGTGTACATCATCGCCCTGGCGGTGCTGGTGGCCAACCTGGTGATCCCGTTCCGGACGGAGCGGCGCATTCTGCGCGATATTGCCCGCCGGCTGCGGCGCGAACAGAGGGGCATGCAATGAGACCGGCACGCAAACGACGGCTGTACATGGTGCTGCTGCTGGTGACCGGCGTGGGCGCGGCGGTGGCGCTGGCGCTCACCGCCTTCAACGAGAACCTCATGTACTACTACACCCCCACCGACATCGCCGAGGGCAGGGCCCCGGTGCAGCGCGCCTTCCGCACCGGCGGCCTGGTCAAGGCCGGATCGGTGCAGCGCGGCGAGGACGGCGTCACCGTGCGCTTCACCGTCACCGACACCCGCCACGATACCCGTATCGTCTACAAGGGCATCCTGCCGGACCTGTTCCGCGAGGGCCAGGGCATCATCGCCAACGGCCGCCTGGGCCCGGACGGCGTGTTCGTGGCCAGCGAGGTGCTGGCCAAGCACGACGAGAACTACATGCCGCCGGAGGTCGCCGAGTCGCTCAAGCAGGCCGGCGCCATGCCGCCCCACGAGATGGCCCGCCCGGCCGGAGCCCGGCCGTGACTGCGCAGATCGGCCAGCTCTCGCTCGCGCTCGCCTTCGGCCTGGCCCTGATCCAGGCCATCGTGCCCCTGGCCGGGGCCCAGGCGGGCAACACCGCGTGGATGCGGGTGGCGCGGCCGGCGGCCCAGGCCCAGGCCTTCATGGTGGCGGTGGCCTTCATCGCCCTGGCCTGGGCCTTTCTGCACGACGATTTCTCGCTGCTGTACGTGGCCAACAACTCCAACACCGCCATGCCGGAGATCTACAAGTTCAGCGCGGTGTGGGGCGCCCACGAGGGCTCGCTGCTGCTGTGGGTGCTCATCCTGAGCCTGTGGTCGGTGGCGGTCTCGGTCTTCTCGCGCTCGCTGCCGCTGGTGTACGTGGCGCGGGTGCTGGGCGTCATGGGCCTGGTGAGCCTGGGCTTTCTCGCCTTCATGATCTTCACCTCCAACCCCTTCGTCGAGGTGTTCCCGGCCCCGGCCGAGGGCCGCCAGCTCAACCCGCTGCTGCAGGACCCGGGCCTGGCCATCCACCCGCCCATGCTCTATGCCGGCTACGTGGGCTTCTCGGTGGCGTTCGCCTTCGCCATCGCCGCCCTCCTGGGCGGCCGGCTGGACGCCACCTGGGCCCGCTGGTCGCGGCCCTGGACCACCGCCGCCTGGGTCTTCCTCACCGTGGGCATCACCCTGGGCAGCTGGTGGGCCTACTACGAGCTGGGCTGGGGCGGCTGGTGGTTCTGGGACCCGGTGGAGAACGCCTCCTTCATGCCCTGGCTGGTGGGCACCGCCCTCATCCACTCGCTGGCGGTGACGGAGAAGCGCGGCACCTTCAAGGCCTGGACCGTGCTGCTGGCCATCTTCGCCTTTTCCCTCAGCCTGCTGGGCACCTTCCTGGTCCGCTCGGGCGTGCTCACCTCGGTGCATGCCTTCGCCACCGACCCCGAGCGGGGGCTGTTCATCCTCATGTTCCTGGGCGTGGTCATCGGCGGCTCGCTGGCCCTGTACGCCTGGCGCGGCGGCAGAGTGCGCAGCGCCGCCGGCTTCGAGCTGCTCTCGCGCGAGAGCCTGATGCTGGCCAACAACGTGATCCTGGTGGTGGTGGCCTCGGCGGTGCTGCTGGGCACCCTCTACCCGCTGGCCCTGGACGCCTTCGCCGGGCAGAAGATCTCGGTGGGCCCGCCGTTCTTCAACCTGGTGTTCATGATCCTCATGACCCCCCTGGTGGTGCTCATCGGCCTCGGTCCGCTCCTGCGCTGGAAGCGGCACGCGCCAGGGCTGCTGTGGCGGCAGGCCCGCGTCCCGGCCCTGGTGACGGCCGCCGCCTTCGTGCTCGCCGCCGCGCTGCTGGCCAGCGACTCGACCACCGGGCGCCTCATGCTGGCCCTGGGCGTGGGGCTGGCGCTGTGGGTGGTGCTGTCGCTGGCGGCCAGCCTGCGCGAGCGGCTGGGGCGCAAGGGCTTCTCGCCGCGGGCCCTGGCCGGCCTGGGCTTCGGCTACTGGGGCATGTGGCTGGCCCACCTGGGCGTGGCGGTGTTCATCCTCGGCGTGACCTTCGTCTCCGCCTACAGCATCGAGGACGACGTGCGCATGGCCCCGGGCGACAGCGTGACCCTGGCCGGCTACACCTTCCGCTTCGACGGCGTGACCCGCACCCGCGAGCACAACTACACCGCCACCCGCGGCACCGTCACCGTGTTCCGCGACGGCCGCCCGCTGGAGGTGCTGCACCCGGAGAAGCGGGACTACGGCCAGGGGACCATGCCCATGACCGAGGCAGCCATCGACGCCGGCCTGTTCCGCGATCTCTACGTGTCCCTGGGCGAACCGCTGGAAGGGAACGTGAACGGCCCCTGGCTCATGCGCGTCTATTACAAGCCCTTCCAGCGCTGGATCTGGCTCGCCGGGGTGCTCATGGCCGTGGGCGGCATCCTGGCCGCAGCGGATCCGCGCTACCGCCGGGTGCTGGCCCGTGACAGCCGGCGCGAGACCTCGGCCGCCGAAGCCCTGCTCGAGGAGCTGCTGGGCGAGGCCCCGGCGAAGGGATCGCGATGACACCCCGCACCCTCATTCCCCTGGCCATCTTCCTGCTGCTGGTGGGCCTGCTGTACGCCGGCCTGCACCTGAACCCGCGCGAGATCCCCTCGCCGCTCATCGGGCGCCCGGCGCCCGAGTTCAGCCTGCCGCGGGTGGAGGACACCGGCCAGACCTTCAGCCGCGAGGATCTGCTGGGCAAGATCACGCTGGTCAATGCCTGGGCCTCGTGGTGCGTCTCCTGCCGGGCGGAGCACGACATGCTCATGCGGATCGCCCGCGACGGCCGCGTGGTCCTCTACGGCATCAATTACAAGGACGAGCTGGCCGACGCCCGGCGTTACCTGGCCCGGCTGGGCAACCCCTATCGGGCCTCGGGCCACGATCTCTCGGGCAGCGTGGGCATCGACTGGGGGGTCATCGCCACGCCCGAGACCTTCCTCGTGGATCCCCGGGGCATCATCCGCTACAAGCACACCGGGCCGCTGACGGCCCAGGTGTGGCGCGAGAAGCTGGTGCCCCTCATCGAGCGGATCCGCGCGGAGTCCGGCACCGCACAGGAGCGACAGGGATGACGGGGCGCCTTGCCGGCTTCGTATTCGCACTGGCCGTGGCCGCCGTCGCCGGGCCGGCGTGGGCCATCGTCGAGGGCCGCGACGTGCAGCCGCAGGATTTCCGCAGCGAGGCGGAGAAGCAGCGTTTCCGCCACCTCATCAAGGACCTGCGCTGCACCGTGTGCCAGAACCAGAACCTGGCCGACTCCAACGCCGCGCTGGCCCGTGACCTGCGCCGCAGGATCCTGGACCAGATCCAGGCCGGCAAGTCGGACCAGGAGATCATCGACTTCCTGGTGGCCCGCTACGGCGACTTCGTCCTCTACCGCCCGCCCTTCAAGCGCTCCACCTGGTTCCTGTGGCTGGGACCGTTCCTGTTCTTCCTCGTGGCCGCGGCCATCCTGGTGGCCATCATCCGCCGGCGGGGCGCCGCCACCGCCGCACTCAGCGCCGAGGAACGTGCGCGGCTTGATGCGGCCCTGCGCCGGGCCGCCAGGGACCGCTCCGCATCATGACCGCATTCTGGATCATTGCCGCCGTGCTGGTGGTGGTGGCCGTGGCCGCGCCCCTGTGGTCGTTGCTGCACCGCCGCGGGGGACCCGACGTGTCGCAGTCGCTGCTCAACACCGCCATCTACCGGGACCGGCTGGAGGAGCTCAAGCGCGATCTGGCCGAGGGCGTGCTGGAGGCCGGCCAGTTCGAGGCGGCCCGCGCCGAGCTGGCCCGCGCCCTGCTGCAGGACCTGGAAGGCGAGGCCGCCTCCGGGGCGCCGCACCGGGGCTGGCTGCAGTGGTGGCCGGCGGCGGCGGTAGTCCTGCTGGTGGCCGGGGCCCTGGTCCTGTACGGCCACCTGCGGCAGGAGATCGTGTTCGCCGACGTCCCGCCGGCCCTGGAAGGCAACGATGCCCGGCTGGCCCGCCACGAGGCGCAGCGCCTGCTGCGGCAGATCGAGGCCGAACCGGCGCAGGGCGAGACGTGGCTGCAGCTGGGCCGGGCCTACATGGTGATGGGGCGGCCCGACGCCGCCCTGCAGGCCTACGACCGGGCCCGGCGCCTCATGGGCGAGACCCCCGACCTGCTGGTGCACCGGGCCCACGCCCTGGGCCGGCTCCGCGGCGGCGACCTGGAGGGGGAGCCGGCCCGGCTCATCGCCCGCGCCCTGGAGCTGGACCCGGACCACCGGGCCGCCCGCATCTGGTGGGGACTGGTGGCCCTGCAGCGGGGCGATGCCGCCGCGGCGGAGGCGGCCTTCACCCGGGTGCGCGACAGCCTGCCGTCCGATGCCCCCCGGCGCGCCCTGCTGGACCGGCTCATCGACCAGGCCCGCGGCGCCGGGGCCGCTCCCGGCACGGGCGAGGCCGCCCGGCCGCCGGCGCCTGCCACGCAGGGTGCGGCGGTGACGGTCACCGCCCGGCTGGACCCGGCCCTGGCCGGGACCGTGCCCCCCGGGGCCACCGTGTTCATCCTTGCCCGCGCCGCCGACGGTCCGCCCATGCCACTGGCGGTGGTGCGCCGGCAGGCACGCGACCTGCCCGTGACGGTGACCCTGGACGACTCGCTGGCCATGATGCCGCAGATGCGGCTGTCCCGCTTCGACCAGGTCAGGATCATCGCCCGCGTATCCCTGAGCGGCGACGCCACGCCCCGACCCGGCGACCTCCAGGGCGAGGCGGGACCGCTGGACCCGCGCGGCGGCGCCCGCGCCGAGGTCGTCATCGACCGCGCCCTGCCCTGATGCCCGCGCCTTTCCGCGGGTGCTATCCTTGTTCGCGGTTGTGGATCCGAGCCGGAGGATAGCCGCGTGAGCCATTTCCCCCGCCCCTTGCGCCGCGCGCTCGGCGCCGCCGCCCTGCTGGCGCTTCCCGCCTGCGCCACCCTGGACAGGGACGAGTGCCTCAACGCCGACTGGCGCACCATCGGCTACGAGGACGGCGTGGCCGGCCAGCCGGCCGGGCGCATCGGCCGCCACCGCCGGGCCTGCGCCCAGTACGGTGTGAAACCGGACCTGGCGGCCTACACGGCCGGCCGCGAGGCCGGCCTGCGGGTCTATTGCCGCCCCGCCAACGGCTACCGCGTCGGGCTCAAGGGCGGCATCTACCGCAACGTGTGCCCGCCCGACCTGGCGGGCCCCTTCGAGGAGGCCTATGCCTACGGGCGGCGCCTCTACCGCCTGGACAGTGAAATCAGCCGCATGAACAGCCGCCGCATCGGCCTGTACG
>JALUTW010000294.1 GCA_027021685.1 Chromatiales bacterium
GTGTACGCCTTGGATGGCGGGCGGGATTTCCCCGCCGCAGGCTTTTTTCAACGGCCTGTCAGTGGCTGCGGCGCTCGCGCAGGACGCGATAGTTGCGCCGGCGGTTGAGCAGCACGATGCCGGTGACGCCCAGCAGTGCACCCAGGGCGAACACCAGCGGTGATTCCGCAGCCGTGAAGGTGGCGATCCCCGTGGCCACGTAGAGCACGGGCAGCACCTCGTAGATGGGTTTCGGAATCATCGTCTCCCCCAGGTCTTTCCCTTGAACCGTCCTTGAACTGCTGTTGTACTTTCCTGCAGCGCCACTTCCCCGGCGATGCCTGCATGTGAGAACCGGGGCACATTTTCCGCCCCGCCGTGTGCCGCGGCAATAGCGCATGCGCACTAGCCCGTTTCACGAAAAAAGTCACTTGACTTGACGGGATATAGGAAAGGTCATCCTGACCTTTTTCGATGCACCGGACCCGGCACATGTCCGGTCATCTTCTAATCGGTTTCATCGGTTTGGGAAGGGGTCTGTTAAGATGTCGGACCATGAAACCCGCCAGCCTGTTCGAGGCCGCCCGGGCCTGCATCGAGGCCGCGGAGCCGGCAGACAAGCTGGCCGCCACCCGTGAGGCGGCCGCGGCCTGGCGCGCGGGCCGGCTGGCCGCCGCGGGCGGACCGCCGCCCGAGCCCATGGGGCAGCCGGGGCTGCCCGCGCGGCTGAAGCTGGTGCCGCCCCAGGCCCTGCCGCGGCGCGGGGCCGGCAGCCGCCGCGGCAGGGCGGCCCTCGTCCACGCCCTGTGCCACATCGAGTACAATGCCATCAATCTGGCCTGGGATGCGGTCTACCGCTTTCGCGGGCTGCCCCGGGCGTTCTACGACGACTGGGTGGGGGTGGCGGTGGAGGAGGCCCACCACTTTTCCCTCCTGGCACAGCGCCTGGCCGGGCTGGACTGCGCCTACGGCGACCTGCCGGGCCACGACGGATTGTGGCAGGCGGCGCGTGAGACGGCCCACGACCCGCTGGTGCGCATGGCCCTGGTGCCGCGGGTGCTGGAAGCGCGCGGGCTGGACGTGACCCCGGGCATCCGGCGGCGCCTGGTCGCGGCCGGGGACCATGGCACCGCGGCGGTGCTGGACGTCATCCACCGGGACGAGGTGGACCACGTGCGCAAGGGGACGCGCTGGTTCCGCTACCTGTGCCGGCGCCGGGGCCTGGACCCGGAGGACACGTTCCGCACGCTGCTGGAGCAGCACCTGGCCGGGCACCGGGGCGGCGGGCCGCTGGCCCGCGAGGCCCGCCGGGCGGCAGGATTCACCGAGAGCGAGTTGAGCTACCTGGAGGGGACCGGTGCGCCGGTCCCTGCATGAGGAGGGGTTGGAGACATGCGAGCAGCCGTCCTGTTGCTGATACCGGTGGTGGCTGTCCTGGCGGGCTGCCAGCGGCCGGTGGCCGATGTCTCCGCGCAGGCGGCGCCTGCCGGCGTGCTCATCGAGTTCGTGGAGCGGGAGGCCAACGTCGAGCCCTACCGGACCCGGGTCATCGTCACCCGCGAGTTCATGCGCTTCGACGACGGCGAGGGGTCCGAGGATTTCGTGCTGTTCGATCGCGGGAAGCGGCTCATCTACAGCGTCAACGCCGAGGAGCAGTCGGTGATGATCGTGGAACCGCAGAACCGGCCGGTGGAGCCGCCCATCCCGCTCCGGGTGGAGGCGCGCAACCTTGGTCCCATGAAGGACGCCCCGGCCATCAACGGCGTGATCCCGGTGCATCACCAGGTGGTGGTCAACGGCGAGGTGTGCTACGACACCGTGAGCGTGGCCGGACTGATGGAGGACGTGGTGGCGGCGCTGCGGGAGTTCCGGCTGGTGCTGGCCTCCGATGCCATGCTCACGGTCAACACCATTCCGGCCGACGTGCGCGATCCCTGTTCTCTGGCCATGACCACCTTCGCCCCCAACCGCGAGCTGGCCTTCGGCTTTCCCATCCAGGAGTGGGGGCGCAACGGCTATGCCCGCTCGCTGCTGGACTACCGC
>JALUTW010000295.1 GCA_027021685.1 Chromatiales bacterium
CCTGCAGCCAGTCGCGGGCCGCCTCCGCATGCCGCAGGGGCACCAGCGGGTCCTCGCGCCCATGGCCGAGAAAGACCGGCGCCGCCGCATTGGCCGGGCTCGTCTCCGCCGCCAGCGCCTCCGGCAACACCAGGTAGCTGGACAGCACCATGATGCCCGCCAGGGCTTCGCCGAACCTGAGCCCCGCCTGCAGGGCGATGACCCCGCCCTGGGAGAAGCCCGCCAGCACGATGCGCCCGGCCGGCACCCCGGCCGCCATCTCCCGCCGCACCAGGCCCTGCGCCGCCGCCACCGAGGCGCGGATACCGGTCTCGTCGATGTCCTGCATGAGGTCGGGCAGGCGGATGTCGTACCAGGCGCGCATGACCATGCCGCCGTTGATGGTCACCGGACGCATGGGCGCGTGCGGAAAGACGAAGCGCACCCCGCAATCCCCGAGCCCCAGCTCCGGCACCAGCGGCTCGAAATCGTGACCGTCGGCGCCCAAACCGTGCAGCCAGATCACGCTGGCCTGCACGGGCCCCCTGGGCTCCACCACCAGCGTCTCGGGCAGGGTCTCGTTCATGGCGGGCGATTCTCCCACCAATCCCCGGCACCGCCAAGTTGCCACTCTGCCGCCCTTTGCGCTAAGGTCGCCGCCAACCCGAACAACCCGGAACCGCCCGTGTCCCGTCCCGTCCTCCGGCCCGCATTCCTGCTCCTCCTGCTGCTCGCCCTGATCCTCGGTGGCTGCGGCAAGAAGGGGCCGCTCTACCTGCCGGACGACGAACAGGCGGCCGGCCGCTGAGACCGCGCATGGATCATTTCGACTACCGCGACGACAGGCTCTACGCCGAAGATGTGCCGCTCGAGGAGATCGCCGAGCGCTTCGGCACGCCCTGCTATGTCTATTCCCGCGCCACCCTGGAGCGGCACTGGCAGGCCTTCGACGGGGCCCTGGCCGGCCGACCCCACCTGGTCTGCTATGCCGTCAAGGCCAACTCCAACCTGGCGGTGCTGAACCTGCTGGCGCGCCTGGGTTCGGGCTTCGACATCGTCTCCGGCGGCGAACTGGCACGGGTGCTGGCGGCAGGCGGCACGGCGGACAAGGTAGTCTTCTCCGGCGTCGGCAAACAGGCCTGGGAGATCCGCCAGGCCCTGGAGGCCGGCATCCGCTGCTTCAACGTGGAATCCGAACCGGAGCTTGCACGCATCGAGGGCATCGCCCGCGAGCTGGGGCGGACCGCGCCCGTCTCCCTGCGCGTCAATCCGGACGTGGACGCCGGCACCCATCCCTACATCTCCACCGGGCTCAAGGAGAACAAGTTCGGCATCGACGTGGAGGAGGCGCTGGCCGTCTACCGCCGCGCGGCTGCCAGCCCGCACCTGGAGGTGGCCGGCATCGACTGCCACATCGGCTCCCAGCTCACCCGCACCGAACCCTTCGTGGATGCCCTGGAGCGGGTGCTGGCGCTGGCCGACCGGTTGGCGGAGGAGGGCATCGCCGTCCGGCATCTGGACCTGGGCGGCGGCCTGGGCATCCGCTACCGGGACGAGGCGCCGCCGCTGCCCGCCGACTATGCCCGCGCCCTGAACGAGGCGCTCGGTGACAGGGACACGGAAATCCTGATCGAGCCCGGCCGCGCCATCGCCGGCAACGCGGGGGTGCTGCTCACCCGGGTGGAATATCTCAAGACCACCCCGCACAAGCATTTCGCCATCGTGGACGCGGCCATGAACGACCTGCTGCGCCCGGCGCTCTATGGCGCCTGGCAGGAGATCGTGCCCGTGGTGCCCCGCGAGGACGGAGAAGAGGCGGCCTGGGACATCGTCGGCCCGGTGTGCGAGACCGGCGACTTCCTGGGCAAGGAGCGACGCCTGCGGCTCGCGCCCGGCGACCTGTTGGCCGTGCGCTCTGCGGGCGCCTACGGCTTCACCATGAGTTCCAACTACAACAGCCGGCCCCGCGCCGCCGAGGTCATGGTGGACGGGGATCAGGCCCACCTCATCCGCGAGCGCGAACGCATCG
>JALUTW010000296.1 GCA_027021685.1 Chromatiales bacterium
CACCTCCAGGACCCGCGGCCAGCCCTCGCCCAGCAGCCGCAACGGCACGCTGCGGATGGTGCGGATGTTGGCGGTGACGTCCTCGCCGGTGTACCCGTCGCCACGGGTGGCCCCGCGCTCCAGCACGCCGTCGCGGTACAGAATGGACACGGCCAGGCCGTCCAGCTTGGGCTCGGCGGCATAGTCCACCGTTTCCACCCCCAGGCGCTCGCGGATGCGGCGATCGAAGTCGTGCACCTCCTCGTCGCTGAAGGCGTTGTTGAGGGACAGCATGGGCACCTCGTGGCGCACCTCGCCGAAGCCCTCCAGGGGTTGGGCCCCCACGCGCTGGGTGGGGGAATCGGGCGTCACGAGCTCCGGCCAGCGGGCTTCGAGCTCCTGCAGCTCGCGCATGAGGCGGTCGTACTCGGCATCCGGGATCTCCGGCTGGTCAAGCACGTAATAGAGATAGTTGTGGTGATTGATCTCGCGGCGCAGCGCCTCCACGCGCCGCCGGACATCCTCGGGGACGCTCATGCGATACCTGACTCCTGGTTTCGCCATGGGATCACATCGTGCGCTTCGCGCCGTGCGGGCATCGCCTGCGTTCTCTCTCAGCGCGGGTAGCGCTGCCGGATCTGGGCCATGTTGAGCTTGAAGCGGAAGGCCTCGATGGACTCCCGCAGGTGGCTCACGGTCTGCGCCGTGAGCGCGCTGCGCGACTCGTCGCACAGCTCACCGCCGAGTTCCTCCGCCAGCCGGCGCCCCAGGTCCAGGGTGCGCTCGAAGGCCTCGCGGTCGGGCACCGGCCCCGGCAGCCGCATGAACAGGGTCAGTCCCTTCATGCTCATCTGCTCCATCTCGCCCGGCACCAGATCACCCGGCTCCAGGGCGTTGGCCACGCTGCACACGGGCCGCGGATCGTTCTCTCCGGCCGGCTGGTGAAAGATGCGCATGTCGCCGAAGGCGAAGCCCAGCGATTCCAGCACTTCGCGCACCCGCGCCCCGTCGAAGGGCGTCCCCTGCGGCGCCATGACGCGGAACACGATGATGAGCGGCTGCAGGCCCGCGGGCAACCAGTCCGGGTCCGGTTCATCGAGCGCGCTGAGGGAGACACCGGGATCACCGGCCTCGTCACCGCCGAGGGTGGCGCGCAGTCCCGCCACGGCCGAGAGATCGATGTCGCCGCCGTCGTCGGGCGGGGTCTTCGCGGCCGGACGCCGCAGCAGCCAGTCGCGCATGAAGCCGGCCTCCCCGTCCGCGTCCCGCCGGCTCCACAGGTAAACGCCCGCGACGATGAGGATCCCGATGACGATCAGGCTGATGCGCAACGGGTCCACGCGGGCGCCTCCGGCTTACATGGGTTATACCGCCGCCATCTCGACCGCCTTGTCCACGTCCACGGCCACCAGGTGCGATACCCCGGGCTCGTTCATGGTCACGCCGTTGAGCTGGTGGGCGATTTCCATGGTGAGCTTGTTGTGGGTGATGAAGATGAACTGGGTCCGTTCCGACATCTCCTTGAGCATCTCACTGTAGCGCCCCACGTTGGCATCGTCCAGCGGGGCGTCCACCTCGTCCAGCATGCAGAACGGCGCCGGGTTGAGCTCGAAGATGGCGAACACCAGCGCCACCGCGGTCAGCGCCTTCTCGCCGCCCGAGAGCAGGTGGATGGTGCTGTTGCGCTTGCCCGGGGGCCGGGCCATCACCGTGACCCCGGCCTCCAGGAGATCGTCGCCGGTCATCTCCAGGTAGGCGTGGCCGCCGCCGAACAGGCGCGGGAACAGGCGCTTGATGCCGGCGTTGATCTGGTCGAAGGTCTCCTTGAAGCGGGTGCGGGTCTCGCGGTCGATCTTGCGGATGGCATTCTCCAGCGTCTGCAGGGCCTCGGTGAGATCGGCATGCTGGGCATCCAGGTACTGCTTGCGCTCCGACTGCTGCTCGTACTCGTCGATGGCCGCCAGATTGATGGGCCCCAGGCGCTGGATCTTCCGCTCCAGCTCGGCCAGGCGGTCGGCCCAGGCGGCC
>JALUTW010000297.1 GCA_027021685.1 Chromatiales bacterium
CAGGCCATCGCCTCGCTGCGGCCCGAGGCGCTGGGCTACGAGGATGCCTGCGGCCGCATCCCCGTGGCCGGCCTGCTGGAGGTGGCGCGGCATCGCGGGCTGGAGGTGGAAACCCTGGACCTGCGCAACTCCGGTGACACCGCCGGGCCGCGGGACCAGGTGGTGGGATACGGCGCGTGGGCCCTGCACTGAGCGAGCAACAGAAGCCCTTGGACCCGGGGCTGCGCACCCTGCTGCTCAACACCGCGCGGTCCTCGGTCCGCCACGGCCTCACCCACGGCCGCGCCCTGCCGGTGACCGTGGAAGACTACCCGCCGCCGTTGCAGGAACCGCGCGCCACCTTCGTCACCCTCAAGCTGGACGGGCGCCTGCGCGGCTGCATCGGAACCCTGGAGGCTTACCGGCCGCTGGTGCAGGACGTGGCGGAGAACGCCTTTGCCGCGGCCTTTCAGGATCCCCGCTTCCCGCCGCTGAGCGAAGCGGAGTATCCGCGCCTGGAATACCACATCTCCATCCTCAGCGAGCCCGAGCCCTTCCCGGTGCGGGACGAGGCCGACCTGCTGGCCAGGCTGCGCCCGGGCGTGGACGGGCTGGTGCTGAGCCAGGGCCCGCACCGGGCCACCTTCCTGCCGGCGGTGTGGGACAGCCTGCCCGACGCGCGCGACTTCGTGGCCCACCTCAAGCTCAAGGCCGGCCTGCCCGCCGGCCACTGGTCGGACGCCATGCGCTTCGAGCGTTACACGGTGGAAGAGTTCGGCGGCTGAACGGCGGCAAACGGCCGCTCATTCGATGACACTGAGCCGGCCTGCGCTGTCCACCAGCAGATGAAAATAGTCCCCGAACGAGGCGTCGGGAGGAACGAACAACAGGGTCCACTCGCCGGTGACATAATCGTAACGGCAGCTCTCCAGCCGGTAGCGGCCCGGATCGCGCCCCTGCGCGCGGATGAACGCCTCCGCCTTTTCCCGCACGACATCGACGCCGAGCACGGGAGGCCGCAGGGCATCGGCCTGCGGCACCCCCGGCCAGCCCGACAGCGCCGCCGCAAGCAGGACATGCGCGATCCCGGCGGCCGTTCTGCACCGGAACCGCAAGCCGCCCGCCGCCCTCCGCATGCACCGGTATCCCCGGTCACCTGTATTCCAGAAACCGTTCCAGCGTGCCACTGTCCTGGTCCACCCGGTACAGCCCCGCCTTGGGACAGTTCACGGCCTGCGCCTGAAACGCCTCCCTCAAGGCAGACAGAACGGCCGTGTTGTCGGCGCTCTCCTTTGCCCTGGCCAGCAGCCAGCCGTCCTGGAACTCCAGCTCGACCCCGCTTTTCCCGAACCCGTTACGCACGCGCACGCGGTAGGGCCGGCGGTAGTCGGGCAGCACCATCGTCCTGCCCACGGCACAACCGCCCGCCTTGTCGGCCTTGATCTCCACCACCACCATCGGCGCATACACGATATATCCCTCCGGTGCGCCCTCGCGATGCACGCCGACGGCCTCCTGGGGCGGGATGGGCACGATGTCCACGCTGCCGCATCCTCCCAGCAGCGCGGCCAGCGACGCGATGAATCCGTTTCGCACGAGCTTCCGGTCCATGTTTTTCTCCCTGTGTTTCCGTGATCTTCCCGTGGCCAAGATACACCAGCGCCCTGGTGCGTGCTATGCCTCGTCCTCCACCCGCCACACCCGGCCGCACCCCCCGGCACGTTCGATCTCCACCATCAGCACGCAGTATTCGGGTTCGGCTTCCACCGGCGTGGGGTCGTCGGCGCAGCCGCACCCGGCCAGGATACTGGCATAGAACACCCCCACCCGGAGATGGAGGCGGCCATCGTGCTCCCGGGCCGAGATGGGCATCACCTCCACCGGCGCCTCCACCACCACGCTGCCCCGGCGCAGGCCCCCCTGCAGCGGCAGGGCCACCGCCCCCACGGCTGCCAGCTCGGCCTTGAGCACGGCCTCGAAGTCCGGACCGCCCCAGGCCGTGGCCGTGCGTGGCAGGCGAATGTCGAC